>JAJBTL010000351.1:14722-24650 GCA_020860865.1 Planctomycetota bacterium
CTCCGGGATCGTCCCGGCGCCTGGGCGCCAGGATGATCCCGGTGACGGAAAAGCCGCGACGGGAGCCGGACAATCGGTTCCCGCCACGGCAGTCGGAGCGCTACGGGAAAATGTGGTTGAAAAAGAATCCAGGACCGCTACTGCCAGTCGTTGACGGTGCGGCGGGCTTCCTCGATATCGACGAGGTGGGACGGGAGGAAAATCTCCTTCTCGATGGATCGGCCGTCCAGAAGGTATTCGGCCCGGGCAAAGGCGGTGCGGGCGATTTCAATCGGCACCTGGGCGGCGACGGCGGTGAAGGAACCGTCCAGGAGCGCGGCCTTGCCTTCCGGCGAGGCGTCGATGGAATAGACCTGGATGCCGGACTTCCCGGACGCCTTAATGGCGGCGGCGCAGCCCATGGCGGACGGGTCGTTGATGGCGAAGAAGACGTTGAGATCCGGATTGGCCTGGATAATGTCCTCCGCCAGCGGCATGGAGACGTCGAGGGCGGCGGCGGCGTTCTGGGTAGCGACGATCGGGTACTTGTCCTTCTGATCGCCAATGGCTTTCAGGAAGCCGTTAACGCGGTCGACACAGCTTTCATTTTCCGGAAAATCAAGGACGGCGATGCGGGCGCCATCCGGATTCCGCCGCATCATTTCTTCACCGACGAGAACACCGGCCATGTAACAGTCGGTGGCTATAACGGTCTCCACGAGGTCGCGATCCTCCTTCACCACCGGCGTATCGACATTGAGGACGGGAATGCCGCGTTCCTTCAGTTGCATCAGGCCCTGACGAATTCCCTGGGAATCGACCGGAATGACAAAGACGGCGTCGAAGCGCTGATTGGCAACATCGGCGAACTGGTTCAACTGAATGTTGACATCGTAATCCGGATCGAGACAGACATAGCCGTAGCCTTTTTCCTCGGCCAGCTTCCGGAACGTGTCGTTCATGGTGCTCTGGAACGTGTTGTTCTGGGTATTCGGGAGGAAGGCGAAGCGGTATTTTTTCGCTTCGGCGGCGGTGCCGAAATTGAAAACCGCGACAGCGGCAACGGCGAGAACCAGGGCGGACAACAGGCGCATAGGGAATCTCCTTTGGCAAAATAGAAACAATAAACCACGAAAATACCTGAACAGCCGCCGTTGAGCGGTTGTCTGGGAAACGGGAAGTGTAGTCCAGATTTTGTTGGACCGAGGGGATTATGGAAGCCGGGCCTCGCAGGCGGCCGCACATGCATGGATGTCCTATAACAAACGGTGACGAAAGGAGTAGGTGCCACCTTTACGTAAAATACGTGACGTCTCTTGGATTGTAAAGGTGTTTTTAAAGAAAAATCAGTGCGCCATAGCATTTTGTCAATAATTTACGTAAAAACTCCAGGGCTGCGCACCTCTTCCGGCGGCGGCTCATGGATTATGTCGTGCCAGGCCCGGATGAGATTCTTCGGTTGTACGCTGTACGGTTGGATTATGACATACTTGTACGGGTTGTCGCCAAGGAGGGTCTTGGCCGTCAATTGCGCCACCGCCACCCCCTGCTCATACGGCCGTTGGGTGCTGAGTCCCGCCACCATTTCCCCCCGGGCCATGTATTCGGCGATCTCCCGATCCAGGTCGAAGGTGAAAATGGCCAGGTCCTCGCGTTTTAATTCCTTCAACGCCCGGATGGCCTGGAGGGCCGGCCGTTCCCACGAAATATACAAGGCCTGAATGTCGGGATGACGTTCGATCATCCGCTTGGCCACGTCATGGGTGCGTTCGATATCGTGAAACGGCTGAATATCGACAACGTCGACGTGGGGATAGTTTTCTCAAACCACCTGCTCCGCCGCCTGGTCCCGTAGAAGAGTACCGTAAAACGGCGCCCCGTGGGTAATGCACCCGACCCGAAGCGGCCGGCCCCGGGCGCGCTCGCCCATCATCAACCCGACAGTGCGTCCGCTTTCGCGTTCATTCACCGTCACGCACCCGGCATAGTCGTTTTGCTTGAATGCCTCCGGGATGGCACTCAGGAAAACGAGCCTGGTCTCCCGGGCAAGGGATTTAAACTTCTTGGCCGTTACCTTGTCGTCGGCCGGGATGGCGATAATCGCGTCCGGACGGTGGATTCGCAAACTTTCAAGCTGGGTGACCTGGAGCTGCGGATCGAAATGCGCCTCTGTGACGGCGATGACCTTGATGCCAAAGCGGTCGAAGGTGTCCCTGATGCCGCTTTCATGCAGCCGTTTCCACGCCGTTCCCGAATAATGAAACGATATGCCGACCTTGAAATTGCCGCGCCTCAGGCGGTGCCGTTCGCTCTCGGTGATATTGAGGACTTCCGGCGGATAGGCCTTTTCGCCGAAAGGCCCGCGGCTGACGACATGCGTCGACCCGCGTATAACCAGGCGGACCGGAACGCGACGCGTTTCCGCCAGCTCGCTCCGACCGACGGCGCGGTTGGCGATTTTCTCCAGCATTCGGGCGATGGTGATGCGGCTCACCGCGTCCGCGTCCATCTGCATCGCGGTCAGCGGCGGCCGGGCAAAGGCGCACCACTCTTCGCCACCGTAGCCGATGATGGAGACATCCCGGGGACATTCCAGCCCCATGCCGTCGAGAACGGTGGCGAGAAGGAGGGTGAGTTTGTTGCCGGCGGCAAGAAACGCCGTGGGCGCCGCCGCCGCCCAGACCTGACGGATAGCCTCGCCCGCCGCCGGGTGATTGTTATGATCCACGCGAATGACCAGGTCTTTCCGGAATGGGATCTTGTTGTCGCGAAGCGCCGACCGGTACCCTTCGAGCCGTTCGTCGCCGCCGACCAGTTTCCGGTCCTCCATTATAAAGGCGATGCAATCGTGTCCGGCCCGGATCAGGTGTTCCGTTCCCTGATAAATGGCCTGATGCCCTTCAGAAAGGACGCAGTCAATGCCGGGATGGTCGATGCGCCGCTCGAGACAGATGAGCGGAATATTTCCCTTGATGATTTTTGCGTAAACTTTCGGCGAATCGGTGGCCGGCGCCAGGATGATGCCGGAAATGGATTTATTGACCGCCAGACGCCCGAGAATATGCCGTTCCCGGGTGAGGTCGTCGTTACTGATATGGATGGACAGGAGGAGACCGTGTTCGGCCAGTCCCCGTGACAATGCGGTTGCGTAGTGATTGTAAACTGTATTTTCGATACCGGGCACGACCAGGGCGATTTCGGAGCCCTGCCCGACCCGATACTGCACCTGTTTTTTCGCCGCCTTGTCCGTATATCCGGTATCACGGATAGCTTTTTCGACAATGGCGACGAGGCGCGGGCTAACATACCGGGTCCGGTTGATAACATGCGACACCGAGGCAATGGACACGCCCGCCTGCCGCGCGACATCCTTGATCGTTGGCTTCATATGGTCTCCAATTTACGTAAATATAGCAAATCACGGAGCTGTTGTTAAGTGGAGAAGCATCGACCGTCAGGGACCGGAATACGTTTAGGCGCCCCGACCGATACCAGCCGAGGCGCCCGTTTTTGCACTGCTTACCGTAGGGGATTCTATGTAATTTGCCGTAAGTTTGAGTCAATGTTTCATATGCCAAGAAGCCCGGTAATCATGATGACAAGAATGAAAATCGGAATTACATATTTGATGAGGATGCACCAAACGCCATAGAGCTTGAATTCGAGGGTCCCTTCATTCGTTATTTCCCGCCGGGCATTATCCGTGCCCCAGACATGCACCATGAATATACACACCAGGAACGCACATGATGGAATGAGGAGCTTGTCCACGCCCCAGTTGAGCGCGTCGAAAAGGACGTCGCCGCCGATGGTGATGTGGGAAAAGACGCTCATGGACAGGATGTTCGCCGTGGCGACGACGAACCCGGCGATGGACATGAACAGGGCGGCGTTTTTCCGCGACCAGCCGAAGGAGTCGATGAGGAAGGCTGAAATGACTTCCAGGATGGATATGGTGGAGGTGAGGGTGGCGAAGATGACCATGATGAAAAACATAAACATGAACAGTGGGCCGATGAGCGAACCGAAGTGGTTAAAAACCTGCGGCAACGTCGCGAAAATCAAACCGGGACCGGCGTCCGGCTGCATACCGAAAGCGAACACCGCCGGCAGGATGGCGAGACCGGCGAGGAGGGCGACGCAGACGTCCATAAAAGGAACGCATACGGCGTTCCGTTGCAGATTGGCGTCCTTCTTCAGGTAGGATCCGTACGTTATCATAATGCCGTGACCAAGGGACAGGGAAAAGAACAATTGTCCCAGGGCCGCCAAGGCGACCTTGCCGACTCCGCCCGCTGCCTGCATCCGTTCCCAGTCCGGAATAAGGAGGAACTTGAGTCCTTCACCGGCGCCCGGAAGGGTAACCGAGCGGATGACGATGACGATAAGGAGCACGAACAGGCAGGGCATGAGGATTTTCGTGTATTTCTCGATACCGCCGGCAACGCCCTTGACGACGATGAAAAACGTCGCCGCGTAGAATATCAAGGAAAAGAACATGGACGCCGGCCAGTTGCCAATCACCGTTCCCACCGTTTCATGGGTCATTTCGGAAAGCGGCATAGAAAGACTTTTAATGGTGTAATCAAGCACCCAGCCGCCGACGACGGGATAGTAGGTGTAGATAAGCATGCATCCCAAAATCCCGAGAAAGCCGACAATACCCCAGGCTTTCGGGTGGGCGCTCTTGAACTCGGTGGCGACGTTGATGGTGCTCCGCATGGCGTCGCCGCCGCCCCGGCGGCCAAGGGCCGTTTCGGAAAGCATGTAGGGAACGCCCATGATTACCAGCAGTAGCAGGTAAATCAGGAGAAACAGGCCGCCTCCGGAACTGCCCGCCAACCAGGGAAATTTCCAGATATTCCCCAGTCCCACGGCGGCGCCGGCGGCAGCCATGATGAATCCCAGATTCCCGGTGAAATTTCCTCTGTCCTTGTTCATGGATCCCTGCTCCTCATAGGCTGTGGAACGAACTATCCGAAACATTCGCTAAATATCTCGCCCATTCTTGTCATGCCTGAGACAATCTTTTCTTCAGACATGCACGAATAATTGAGACGACAGTGGTTGGCCAGAGGACTCCGGGCAAAGAAACTGTCGCCCGGCACATAGGCCACTTTCGCTTCGGGAAGAAGGCGGTTCCGCATGATGTCCGCCGCGTTCGCCCCTTCCGGCAGGGTCAGCCAGGTGAACAGCCCGCCCTGCGGGTTTGAATGAGAAACGGTCTTTGGAAAAGCTTTTTCAATGACGCCGAGCATGACTTCCTTTTTATGCTTGTAGGCGATGCGGAGCGCCTCGATGTGCGCGTCGATATCGTACATGTCCAGGAAGGTGTCGGCGGCGTACATGTTGAGGGTTGAATTTTGCGTATCCGCCGCCATCTTCAGTTGGCACAGTTTGACCATCAGTTCCTTGTCGCCGACCATCCAGCCGAGGCGCATCCCGGGACAGAGGATTTTAGAAAAACTCCCCACGTGTATGACCCGCCCGGTGGTGTCGAGGCTTTTGAGAAGCGGCATGCTCTCGCCTTCGTAGCGGATTTCCCGGTATGGGCTGTCCTCGAGAATCATCACGTCATACTGGTCCGCCAATTCGATCAGGCGCTTCCTCCGTTCCAGTGACATCGTCATGCCAGACGGATTCTGGAACTCGGGTATTGTGTAGATGAGTTTGACGCCGGGATTTTCCTTGAGGACCCGCTCCAGTTCGTCCATCCGCATGCCGTCCTGATCCACCGGAACGTCGATATAGTTCGGTTCGAATGGATTGAATGCCACCAAAGCGCCGAGGAAGGTTGGCCGTTCGACAACAATGGTGTCACCCTTGTCTATGAACATCTTGCCGACGAGATCCATGCTCTGCTGCGCACCCTGAATGATGACCAGTTCGTCGAAGCTGCAGTCGACCCCCGCCGCATTCATCCGCCTCACCAGTTTTTCCCTGAGGGACGGGAGCCCTTCGGTGGTGGCGTACTGGAGCGCCTGTTTGCCGTGCCGGTCCATGACGGCCGTAAAGACGGCCTTCAGCTTTTCCACGGGGAACAGTTCCGGGTCCGGGAAACCACCGCCGAAGGCGATGACCTCCGGGTCGGCCCCCAATTTCAGCAACTCCCGTATGGCGGACGGTTTCACCAGGGACATTCGCCTGGCGAATCTTCTCTCTATCATGGAAATCTCCTTGGTTATGGGTATGGGTGGTCCCGACCGGGGACAATGCGGGTACCGCAGCCGCGTCTTCGCGTGGAGCGGTAGCCGGACGGTGAAAACTTGGGTATCGGGGCTGGGCGCAAGGACGCAGGGGATGCACGTATGATGCGCGTGAGGTCGGGGTTGCCTTTTCTCTGGCTTTATAGTATGATCGCTTTAGCCAAAGTAAAATTCATTTCATTCTTGTCATGATGAATCATTTTCACTGTAGTTCATGGAGGCCCCGTTCCTCTTATGTCCATTAACAACTACCGTATTTTTGCGGCAGTGGTCGAGTTGAAGAGTTTTGTCGAAGCGGCCAACCGCCTCTTTCTCACCCCGTCCGCCATAAGCCACTCCATCACCAAACTCGAGGAGTCCCTCGGTCTTACCCTGTTCCACCGGACGCGGGCGGGTACCGTCCTCACCGATGACGGCAAGATGGTCCTTCCCGCCATCATGGAGGTACTTAACGCCGAAGAACGCCTCTATCAAACCGTCGGAGACATCAAGGGCGTCGAGCGCGGCACTGTCGGCGTTGCCACCTTCGACAGCGTCTGCATCAACTATATCCCCAAAATTGTCCGCACCTTTCGGGCACTTCACGCGAATATCAACATCGGCGTCTATCAAGGCGGCTATGACGACGTCGTCGGCTGGCTTCGATCCGGCTACGCCGACATGGGCTTTATTTCAAGTATCGTGCCCCACGACGACATGGACACCATTCCCCTGTTCGAGGAGCGCATGGTCTGCCTGACCGGGAGGGACTTCGAACCGGCGAACGGCAAAAGCATCACCGCCCAGGACGTCAGGAGCCAGAACATCATTTACCAGCAAAACGGCTATGACGCCGAGGCCGAGGTGATACTCCGCCGCTTCGGCGTCGCCGAGCCGAGCCGCTACGCCGTGGCCAGTGACCAGGCGAATATTGCCCTGGTGGAAAGCGGCCTGGGTATTTGTTTCATGCCGGAACTGGTGCTCCGGCAAATCCCCCATAATGCCGCCGTCTACCCCACCAAGCCGGCGTTCACCCGGTCGGTGGTGCTGGCCACGATGAAAAATCGGCCGCTCTCCAGTGCCCACGAGGCGATGCGCGACCACATCGTTTCTTTCTTCGCGGACATTGCGTAAAAGCCTCCCCTTCCCCTCATTCGGTCAGGAAGCCCGGATGTCGTCCACCAGCTTTTTGAAGCTATTCGTGTATACGACTGTATCCATGGACACGGCTGCGCCGTCGAAACCGTCGGCAAAGTTCTTCTTAGCCGCCTCGCTGCTGGGCGAGAAAATCCAAGCGAATTTACCCGCATCCTTGCATGCCTTGAGGATGCGCTGCCGCGCCGCCAGGAAGTCCGGGTGGGTGAACTGTTCGGGAATGCCCATGTCGGTCGACAGGTCGTACGGTCCGACAAAAACGCCGTCAATGCCGTCGAAGCTGAGAATTTCTTCGATATTGTTCAGGAAACCGACTGTTTCGCACTGCGGAACGATAAGGGTGTTCTCGTTGTTGTCGTCAAAAAATTGCATCAGGTGTCCGGCGCTGTCCTTGCCCCAGCCGGAGTTGCGGGAATAGGGAAAACAGTGCCTGCCCTTGGGATAGAATTTTCCTTGTTCGCACAAAAGACGCGCTTCCTCGACCGTTTCCATACAGGGTATGATGAGTGCCTTGGCGCCGCTGTTCAGCGCCTTGTGGAGGGAGGGCCGCGAGTGGTCCTGGACGCGGACGATGGGGGTAATACCGCGAATTTCGGCGGCGCGAATCATGTCCATGGCGTCCTGCGGGCTGAACGGGGCATGTTCGGTGTCTATGACCACGAAGTCCAGGCCGGCGATACCAAGGCATTCGATAGCCACGCCGCCGCCGATATGGGTAAAGGTTCCGACAATTTTCTCACCGCGCCGCATTTTCTGTTTCAGTTTGTTTTCCATTCCTTTTCTCCATGGGTCGGGATGTATAGAGTTTATGTGGTTGATGAGCCGTGAGGTCAGTTCGCAAGGCAAGAGTGATGGTACTCACGCATACTATGATCGGCAGGAAGGTTAGTAAAATTCTTAATACTTATGATGAAGTGAATATTTTTCACTTATAAAGACATTGGCCGAAAAGACGCTTTATCCAAAGAATTATTTCATAATAAAAACCGCCACCCCCTTCGGGTGACGGTCCTTTTATTAACGTAAACCAGGCGACGATATCGGGAAAAGTGGGCCTCGTCAATTTACGTAACGAGCGGCCGCATCCCGTCCGCCAAGGCTTTCAATATCAGCCAGCATGACGTGGCGCCGGCGTCGAGCACGCCTATCGACCGCTTTCCGAGGCGGCTGGATCGGCCCACTTTGGCTTCCAAATCCCTGGTGCTTTCCCAGCCGGACTTGGCCGCCGATTCCATTGCGGACAAGCAATCGCCAAATGAACCGCCAGCGGCCAATTCCCGTTCAAAAGCCTCCGTCGCGGGAATGAGGGTGTCTAGAAGGGTCTTGTCGCCCACGGTGGCGCTCCCCATGTCCTGGACACCCGTCAGCGCCGCCCTGAGCATTTCGGAAAATACGGTGGCGTCGACGACGTCCTTCCCCTTCAGGCTCCCGGCCATATCCAGAAAAAACGTACCGTAAATCGGTCCCATCGATCCGCCGATTTCGGTCAGGAGCACCTTCCCCAATTCCTTCAAGGCCGATCCCATGGTCGCCTCGTCGACCACCAGCCGTTCCTTGAAAAGGGTGAATCCCTTGTTCATGTTGATGCCGTGATCGCCGTCGCCAATGGCTCCGTCGATTTCGCTGAGATATTCCTTGTTGGCGTGGATCGCGTCAACAAGCGACAGGACGATTCGGGCCCCGTCTTTTGTGGAAAAGGAAGCCATTTTTTCCTCCAGGCAAAACAGATGCAATGTTTCTTGAGTCGCTGTTTCAAGAACGGCTATATAGTTCCGAGTTGAGTCAGACCCATGCTTTCGCATTCCATATCCACCAGGTGTTTCAATTCTTCGTCGACCTTCATCAGGGTCAGGGTCGCACCCATCATTTCAAGGGAAGTAAAGTAGTTCCCCACATACGAACGGTAAACCTTGATACCCTTGTCCCGGAGAAGCGATTCGACATGATTATAGAGAATGTACAGTTCCATGACCGGCGTCGCGCCAAGGCCGGACAGGAGGACAACCGTCTCGTCACCCCGGACAAACGGAAGATCGGGGAGGATGACGTCGAGCATCATCTCGACCACCTCATTGGCCGGTTTGAGCGTGGTCACTTCGATGCCGGGCTCGCCGTGGTGACCGATGCCCAACTCCATCATCCCCGGCTCGATGGTGAAATTGCATTTACCCACTTCGGGAATGACGCAAGGCGTCAAGCCGACGCCGATGGAACGGGTATTGTTCACCGCCTTTTGCGCTGCGGCGATAACTTCCTCGAGGCTGGCGCCCTCCGCCGCCTTGGCGCCGCCCACCTTCCACATCATCACTTCGCCGGCCACGCCGCGCCTTTTCTCAATCTGTTCCTTGGGCGCCGACGGAACGTCGTCGTTCGCCACCACCGTCATGACCTGGATGTCGTCGGCGTCCGCCATTTTTCTGGCCATTTTGACATTCATGTTGTCGCCGGCATAATTGCCGTATAGACAGGCAACGCCCTTCCCCCCCCCATCGGCGGCCTTGATGGCGTCATAGAAAGAGACCGCTGTCGGCGAAGAAAAAATCTCGCCGATGGCGACGGCATCGACCAGGTTTTTTCCGAGATAGCCGACAAATGCCGGTTTATGCCCG
>JAJBTL010000449.1:0-307 GCA_020860865.1 Planctomycetota bacterium
CCTTATGGTTATCGGCTGAGGAATTCTCATGTACAAGAGCAAGGTGACGCTGTCGAAGCTCCTGGTGGCCCTCGCCATCACCGTTGTCTGCGTTCTTGAACTGATGAATTCGCCCCTCCAGAAACGGATTATCCGACTCGAAAAGCAAATCAGCGCTGTCGAGAAATACGACACCAACCAGGCCGATCTCCCGAACTTCCGCGCCAACCTAGAAGACGCCCGGCGCCTCTACGCCGACGTCCAGGCGGATCCCCGGCGCTGGCCGGAACGTTTGCCGGTCAACCTCGGCCTCGACCTCCGGGGCGGC
>JAJBTL010000449.1:317-2976 GCA_020860865.1 Planctomycetota bacterium
CGGGGCGGCACCGAAATCCGTCTCGCCCTCCGCCTCGACCCGGCCCGCATCTCCCGCATCCAGGGTGAAATCGAACGCCTCCAGGAACTGGCGAACACCGAGGCCTCGGCCGGCAACGCCGAGGCGCACCGCGACGCCGAGCAGCAGATCCGGGAACTCCGCACCCGCCTCGAAAACGAGCAGATGCAAATCGACAACGACCTCGCCAACGCCGTCGATGTCGTCCGCCGTCGTCTCAACAACTCCGGCCTTGCCGAAATTCCGGTCACCCGCGAAGGCGACGACAAAATCCTTGTCCAGCTTCCCGGCATGGACCAGTCCCAGGCCCAGGACGCCCTCGACGTCATCCAGCGCCAGGGCAACCTCGAGTTCCGCATCGTCATCGGCGAGAACGACGAGAACTGGGGCCGCCTCGTCACCCGTATCCGCCAGATGGGCCTGACCACGGAAAAATACAATATCCACGAAGACACCCTCGAGTCCGTTCCCCCGGAAATGGTCGGGGAAGACGGCACCTCCGTCGCCGACGGCCGCATGCTTTTCGACTGGCTCCGGGAACCCGGGGACGTCATCGACGGCGTCGCCACCGCCGGCACCTTCCAGCTCGTGGCGAAACGGGTCGAAATGCGCGGCGACAGCATCGCCTCCGCCCGCGCCGAACCCGATCCGGCCCGCGCCGCCTGGCGCATCGCCATCGCCTTCGACTCCGCCGGCGCCACCGAGTTCGAACGCGTCACCGCCCGGAACATCGGGAAGCGCCTCGGCATCGTCCTGGACGGACAACTCCAGTCCGCCCCGGTCATCCAGTCGCGTATCGCCGGCGGCAATGCCGAAATCACCGGCAACTTCGACCAGCACTCGGCCCAGCAGCTTGACGTCGTCCTCAAGTCCGGCTCCCTCAAGGTCCGGATTGAAAAAGAATACGACAATACCGTCGGCGCCACCCTCGGTGAGGACTCCATCCGGAGCGGCATCACCGCCATGATAATTGGCGCCGCCGCTGTCATTATTTTCATGGCTGTCTACTACCTCGTCGCCGGCGCGGTCACCGACGTCGTCCTCGTTCTGAATATTCTCCTTATCCTCGCCATTCTCTCCGCCTTCGGCGCCACCATGACCCTGTCCGGCTTTGCCGGTCTCGTCCTCACCATCGGCATGGCGGTGGATGCGAATGTCCTCATTTTCGAACGTATCAGGGAAGAACGGGAGCGCGGCAACCCGCTCGGCCGGGCCATCGCCATCGGTTACGAACGGGCCTTCACGACGATTGTCGACTCGAACCTGACGACCATCCTGACCGCCCTCATTCTTCACCACTTCGGCACGGAACAGGTCCGCGGCTTCGCCCTGACCCTTATCTTCGGCCTTGTCGCCAGCATGTTCTGCTCCATCATCGTCACCCGCTGGGTCATCGACTACCTGGTCGAAGCGAAGATTGTCACCGACCTCAAAATGCGCCGGATGTTCCACGGTACGAAGATTGACTTTGTCAAACTGCGCCGTCCGGCCTTCATCCTCTCGTTCGTCGTCATTGCCGCCCTCATGGTCCTCACCGTCTGGCGCGGCGAGCGGAACCTCGGGCAGGACTTCACCGGCGGCGTTCTGGCCAACGTGGTGCCGGCCCAGTCCATGACCATGGCCGAAGCCCGTGCCGCCGCCGACCAGGGCCTCCGCGATTTCCCGGATGCCAGGGACACACTCCAGTCCTACGGCGCCGCCGACCGTGACGGCCGCTACAGCGAGTTCGTCGTCAGGACGAAACTGGTCGAACTCGACGCCGACGCCCTCGA
Organism: Planctomycetota bacterium; assembly: GCA_020860865.1. Lineage (GTDB taxonomy): Bacteria > Planctomycetota > SZUA-567 > SZUA-567 > SZUA-567 > JAJBSZ01. Next base: position 2,108 of record JAJBTL010000449.1, read on the forward strand.
GGAAGCGCGCCGCGCCGGCACGCCCAAGTTCACCGCCGACGACTTCCGGAACGCCCTTCGGAACGCTTTTGATCTGGTCCCGGAAGGCTTCTCCGTCCTTGGCCGGAACGACGACGTCGTCCTCGACAATGCCCGCGCCTACAATGTCCGGCTCTCCCTCCAGGAAGCGAAGACCCCGGCCGAACTGTCCCGCCTTCTGGTCGAGCAGCCCCTTGTCATGCCGGTCTTTGTCGGCCCGACCGGCAGTGCGCCAGAACTGGCTGACGGCCGCATCGCCGAACCCATTGCCGCCGGCGACACCCCGGTCCGCGAGTTCGATATCATCATGGAGGTCCCCGCCGTCGACGCCGCCGGCGTCATACGGGACGAAACCGCCATGGCCGGCGTCATCCGGGAAGCGCTCCAGGAACTTCGTCGCGGCCGCGCCATCGACTTTACGGATCCGTTCCCCCGCTTCACCTCGGTCGGCCGGACCGTGGCGAAAACGATGGAAGCCAACGCCGCCCTGGCGATTATCTTCTCCGCCATCGGCATTTTCGTATACATCTGGCTCCGCTTCCAGTTCCGCGTCGGCTTCGGCTTCGGCACCCTGTTGTCTTTGCTCCACGACACCCTGTTCGTCGTTGGCGCCCTGGCCCTGGCCGACCAGATCGGCCTCCTGAACGGCCAGATCGACCTCACCGTCATGGCGGCCATTTTGACAGTCATGGGCTATTCGCTGAACGACACCATCGTCGTTCTCAACCGTATCCGCGAGCACATCGGCGATTCGGAACACCCGTCCGACGATACCATCAACGCCGCAATTAATCAGACCCTGTCCCGTACCGTCATCACGAGTCTGACCACCCTCGTCGTCGTCATCGCCC
>JAJBTL010000393.1 GCA_020860865.1 Planctomycetota bacterium
GGTATACATGGTTATATGTTTGGTTTGATGTAGTGAATCAGTTTTTTTAATTTGACAGTAACACTTTTATGCCGTATTCTTTGACTATCAGGAGATCCACCATGTCACGCATCGACGAACGCAGGTTGCGCATGGCAATGATTGGCGGCGGGCCCGGTTCGGGCATTGGCTCGATTCACCGAAAAGCCGCCCTTATGGATGGACATATCGACCTCGTCGCCGGCGCCTTCTCCTCCCGTCCGGAGAAGAACCGCGCCCAGGGCCGGGAACTCTTTATCGACCCGACCCGCGTCTACGACTCCTGGAAAGACATGCTCACGGTTGAAGCGGCCCGGCCGGCCGACTCCCGTATCGACCTGATCAGTATCGTTACCCCAAACTATCTCCATTTTGAACAGGCCACCGCCGCCCTCGAAGCCGGGTTCCATGTCGTGATGGACAAGCCCATGACCATGACCCTGGACGAGGCGGTCCAGCTTCGTGAAACTGTACGGAAAACCGGGCGAGTCTTTGCCTTGACCCATGCCTTCGCCACCAACGCCATGGTCAAGCTGGCCCGCGATCTTATCGCCCAGGGCCGGATCGGCACAGTCCGGAAAATCGTTGTCGAATATCCCCAGGGCTGGCTTTACCAGCCGATTGAACGGGAACAGCATAAACAGGCCGGCTGGCGGACCGATCCGAAACTGGCCGGGGCCGGCTGTATCGGCGACATCGGCGTCCATGCATCGCATCTGGCCGAACTGGTGACCGGGCTCCGCCTCACCGCCGTCGCCGCCGATGTCGACGCCATTGTCGAGGGCCGGGGCATCGACGACGACTTCACCGCGCTCGCCCGCTGGGAAGGCGGCGTCCGCGGCTCCATCCAGGCCAGCCAGATATCGGTCGGGGAGGGGAACGGCCTTGCCATTCGCGTGTACGGAAGCGAGGCCGGGCTTGAATGGCGCTTCGACAACATGGAATTCGTCCAGATTAAGTACCAGAACAAACCGTGGGAAAAATGGGCCAGGGGCACCGGTTATGTCAACGACGCCAGCCCGTCCGCCGCCCAGGTGACCCGCTGCGACCAGTACCACGCGGAAGGTTATATTGAAGGCTTCGCCAACATCTACGTCCTCGCCGCCAAGGCCATCCGGAAGGTGGAAACAGGCGCGGCACTGAGCGATTTGGACCTGGATTTCCCCTGCGTCGAGGACGGCGTTCGCGGCATGGCGTTTATCGAGGCCATGCTCGAATCGAGCCGGAAAAACGGCGATTGGGTCGATGTCAAGGCTGTCTGAACCTTCGGGCGGGGTCGCATTGAAATTTCCGTTTTACGTGAACATTGAAGTACGATACCATTACGGTGGAACCGTTCCATAGCCGCTGCTGTTCCGGTATGGAACCGGCTTCCGCCATCGCCGTCACGCCACGGTCCAATCCTTTGCTGATTGTCCGCTGCTGGCTGACGGTTCGCCGCGCCGTATGGTGCCACTCGCACCGGTAATTGCCTTCTCCTCATTCCACAACGCGGGTCCCCGGCCGTTCCGCCCGGCCGGGTCCGCACCCTTTATACGTGCGTCTTTGGCTACCGTTTGTCCAAACCAAAAGGAGAATCCGTGAGAAAGATTACACTACTGGTCGCGTTTGTCCTCGTCGGCCTCGTCGCCACCACTGTCCACGCCGGGGAAAAGTACAAAATCGGCCTGTGCATGGCCAGCCTCGATACGTTCCTCAGTTCCATGGCCCAGGCCGCCATCGACCACGCCGAAGAAACCGGCATTGTCGAACTGTCCCTCGTCGACGCCCAGGACGACACCGTCCGCCAGACCGACCAGGTGACCACCCTGATCGAAAACGGGGTCGATGCCCTTATTATCAACATTGTCGAAACCACCGCGGCGCCGCGCCTTATCGAGGCCGCCAAGGTCAAGAACATCCCCATCGTCTTTGTCAACCGTAACCCGTTCTTCAATGTCGGCGACGGCCAGCCGCCGGACAACTGCTGGGTCGTGTCGTCGAACAGCATTCTCGAAGGCGCGGTCGGCATGGAATATGTCGGCGAAAAACTTGGCGGCAAGGGGAACATCGTCATCCTCATGGGCATGCTTGGCCAGGAATCGGCCACGAACCGCACCGAAGGCGTCCGTCAGGTCATCAGGGAAAAGTATCCGGAAATCAATATTCTCGCTTCCGAGACCGGCAACTGGTTCCGGGATCAGGGCATGTCCGTGATGGAAAACTACATCACCGCCTATGGCGACCAGATTAACGGCGTCTGCTCGAACAACGACGAAATGGCAATCGGCGCCGCCCTCGCGTTACAGGCCAACGGCATGCGGGACAAGGTCGTCGTCGTCGGCGTCGATGGTACCCGTGACGGCATCCAGGCCATCGAATCCGGCCTTATCGACGCCAGCGCCTACCAGGACCCGGTCGCCCAGGGCGCCGGCAGTATCGACATCGCCATCTCCGTCCTCCGTGGTGAAAACCCCCCGGAACGCCGTATTCTCCTCCCGGTCGAGGCGGTCACTCGCGAAAACCTCGATCGGTTCAAGAAATAGGATTGTTGCGAGTCCGACCTACTGCGCTGAAGCACCACGGGGAAGCGGCTGCCATGTTTGTGATGGTGGAACGTCGAAGCAGGACCGGCCGCTTTCCCCGCTGTAACGCCCTCGCCGCCGGAGGCGGAACCGCCGGCGAAAGGGCAGGGCGATTTTTCGGCAGCGAGATCGCCTGGAACGCGTTGCGCCGAACCCGAGGGTTCGGCGCATTTTTTTTCCTCGAAGCTGTTCTTGGACCAGAGACGCCGCCATGATTCTTTGGCTCGGCGTGGAGGCATTTCTGTTGGTACTGTGCCGCAATGGGTGGATTGTGCGGGAGATTCAGTATCCCGTTGGAATCGGGAAGGGATACCGGTCAGAGCATTTCAAGAATTTTCGTGAAAATACGGATTTAGCTGCGCCATCTTCCTTACGCTAGATTTCGCCCAAA
>JAJBTL010000230.1 GCA_020860865.1 Planctomycetota bacterium
CACCGTTATAAAGGAGGAGGAATACCGTCGGCATGCCGAACATGAAACCGAGCCCGAACGCCATCATGGCCACCGTGGCGTTGTGGCGGAACAGGGAATTCGCAAAGACGATGAAGGTCTGGATAAATCCCGGCCACTCGGAAAAAATGGCGTCCCGGAGCGCTTCCCGGCTGGCGTCCGGCCCGCGTCCGCCGCCGAGTTCCGACGGCATGAGGATATCGTAGTAGGCCGGGTCGTGGCCGATGAGGACTATCCCGGCGATTATCCCGGCGACAAGCGCCACAGTCGCGACGAGGAGATGCCAGCGCACTTCCCGGACGGCCCGGGGAAAACCGCTTCGGAAAAATCCGGTCAGCCGTTCCCGGATGGTGGCGCGAGGACCGTAGACGACGAGGTAGGCGCGGAGGGCCAGGTTTTCCAAATAGAGGAGCAGGTGCCGGTCGAGGGCGATACTCCGGGCCACCGACAGGCTGGACATGACCGACCGGTAGAGAAGCGGCAGTTCCGCCGCTTCGTCGGCGCGAAGGTTTTCCGAACCGTATTCGTCGACCTTCCGGAGAAGCTCTTCGAGCCGCTGCCAGCTCTTTTCGCGGCCGCGTCGGAATAACAGGCGTCGGAGCGCCAGCCCGTCCGGTCCGTTCGTCGTGGCGGTCACAAGAGTCCCCTTTGCTTGATGAGGAGGTAGCGGTTCACCAGATCCGGCGTGACGTTCCCGGCCGTTGTCTCGAGGACGTTGACGCCGGACCGGTTGATCCTTTCCAGCACCACCCGCCGGTCCCGAAGAAAGTCATCGGCGACGACCGCCTCGGCGGCCCGGACAAACGTGCCCGGCCAGGCTTCCGCCCGGCCGACGAGGAGCGGGTCCCGCATGGTGACGAAAACGACGAGGTGGCGCCGCGCCATGAGGCCGAGGCTTTCCAACAGGAGTTCGGCCGAGATCGAGTCGACAAAATCCGTGAAGAGAAACACCAGCGTCCGCCGCTTCAACCGGGACGTCAGTTCCGTCAGACCCAATGTGTAATTCGTCTCTTCCGTGTGGTAGTCGAGGCCGGCGAAGAAGCGTTGCAACTGGTTGAAATAGGGCATGCCCCGCCCCGGTTCGACATAGCCCCGGAACGCCGCGTCAAACCCGCAGCCGCCGGCGACGTCGCCCCACCGAAGGGACACCCAGGCCAGCGTCAGGGCGGCGCGGATGGCGTGGTCGAGGCGGGGCGTTCCGTCGATCGGCTCCAGCATGAGGTGGCCGGTGTCGAGGCCGAACACGACGTGGTTGTTCCGTTCCTGGCGGAATTCCTTGGCGAGAAGCTTCCGGTGCCTGGCCGACCGCTTCCAGTCGATGAAGCGGTTGTCCATGCCGGTCTGAAAATCGGCGAGGCGATCGTATTCGCTCCCTTCGCCGTGGATGTTCCGGCTCTTCAGGCCGTGGAGCGTTTCGTTGGCGAAAAAATACAACGCCTCGTCGTGAATCCCCCGGATATTCGGCACCACATCGATGTCTTCCCCGACTTCCTGCCTGACGCTCCGTTCGATCAGCCCGAGCGGCCCGCGCCAGCGGAGCCACAACGCCTCCGCCCGCACCCGCCCGCGCCGGAGCGGCCGGATAACCGTCGCCAATTGTCCCCGGCCGTCCGTCGTCCGTCCGAAAAATTCATCCGCCTCCCCAACCTCGCCCCTGAGGTCCAGGATGGCGGCGACGGCTATGTCGCGACCCGGGACGGCCAGGTCGATTTCCGCCCGGCCGGCTTCACCGATGTACAGCCGGCGCGGCAGCGTCCAGGTCCGGCCAACGCGCCTGTCCCCCGGCAGCATCGACCAGTCCGCGAAGAGGAGCACCGCCACCGCGCCGGGCCAGAGAAGGGACAGGTTCCAGCGGGCACGGTGGTCACGAGGACCAGCGCCAGCGGCACGGAAACGGCGAAGAGGAGGACGGCGCGGCCGGTCGGACGGATCATCGCGGCGCCGCCGTCTGGTCGAGGATGCGGGCGATGGCGGCGTCGGCGTCGACGCCCTCGATGTCCGACGCCGGAGTCATGACAATACGGTGGCGGAGTAGGGGCGGCGCCAGCGTTTTTATGTCGTCCGGCGTCGCGTAGTCGCGGCCGCGAACGGCGGCGTGAGCCCGGGCGGCGGCGGCGAGCATGGTGGCGGCCCGCGGCGACGCCCCGGTCTCAATGGCCGGATGTTCCCGCGTCGCCCTGACGATGTCGACTATATAGTCGATAAGGACGTCCTCCAGGCGGATACGCCGCGTCAACTCCCGCGCCGCCGCCAAGTCGGTCCGGGTCACCACCGGCCGCAGGCCGAACTCGGACAGCTTCGGCATTGCCGACCGGTGTCCGTGCCGGGCGACGATGTCCCGCTCCTCGTCCCGTCCGGGATAGCCGAGGCTCAGTTTGAAGAGGAACCGGTCCAGTTGCGCCTCCGGCAACGGGTACGTCCCCTGCTGCTCGATAGGGTTCTGGGTGGCGGCGACCATGAAGTCTTCGCCAAGGGAATAGGTCTTTTTGTCGATGGTAACGGAACGCTCGTTCATCGCCTGGAGAAGGGCGGCCTGGGTCTTCGGCGGCGTCCGGTTGATTTCGTCGGCCAGGAGCATCTGTGTGAAAATCGGGCCTTCCGTCAGGACAAAGGTGTTTGTCTGGAAGTTAAATAGGTTTGTTCCGATAACGTCCCCGGGCATCATGTCCGGCGTGAACTGGATGCGCCCGAACTCCATGTCGAGGCAAACGGCGAAGGCCTGGACGAGGAACGTCTTCCCCGTTCCCGGCACGCCTTCCAGGAGGACGTGGCCGCCGGCGAGAAGGCTGGTCAGGAGGAGATCGATGGCCTCGGCCTGCCCGACGATGGCTTTGCCGACTTCGGCGCGGATGTCCTCAGATATTTTCCCGATGCTGTCCTTTTCCATTGATGACCCTTTCCTGACAGGCGCGAAGCGCGGCGGCGGCATTGAATTCTTCCCCCGACATCG
>JAJBTL010000307.1 GCA_020860865.1 Planctomycetota bacterium
TAAGAGCCCGGCGCCGTCGTCACCGCCGAAAACCACTCCATCCTCGGCGGCCTCGGTTGGGCGTTGGCGGAAGTCCTGTCGGAGACGGCGTGCGCGCCGTTGGAACGGGTCGGCGTTCGCGATCACTTCGGCGAGGTCGGCAGTGTCGACTACCTGAAGAAGGTCTTTTCCATAGGTATCGAGGACATCGTCGCGGCGGCGAAGCGGGCGGTCCAGAGAAAGGCGACAGCCAAATGCCCAGTGAATCCGTGATGATGCGGCAAACGTCCGCGCGGCCGGCGCCGGAGACAATGCGCGCCGCCGTCATAACCGAAAAGAATTCCCTTCAATCCCGCATCGTCGGCGTGCCGGTTTTGAAACCGGGCGAGGCGCTTATCCGGGTCGAATACTGCGGCATCTGCGGCAGCGACATCCACGTCCTCCACGGCCAGCACCCGACGGCGCGCTTTCCCGTCGTGCCCGGCCACGAATTTGTCGGCGAACTGGTGGCGGTCAAGGGCGGCGGCGGCGATGGATTCACCCTTGGCGACACGGTGGTGGCGCAGCCGTTTTTCTCCTGCGGCAATTGCCAGCCCTGCGCCAAGGGCCGGGACAATGTCTGCCGCCAGCTCCGCTTCATGGGAGCGCACACGGACGGCGCCTTCGCCCAGTACGTCAAGGTGGCGACGCGGAAGATGTACGCCCTGCCCGCCCATGTCGACCACCGCCTCGCCGCCCTCGTCGAGCCGATTGCCGTCGCCGTCCATGACGTCCGGCGGAGCGGGCTCCAGGTCGGCGAAACCGCCCTCGTCATCGGCGGCGGCGCCATCGGCCTCCTGGTCGCCCTCGTTGCCCGCCGGGCCGGCGCGGGTATGGTGATCATCTCCGAACCGAACGAATACCGACGCCGGGTCGCGGAAGAACTCGGGTTCAGGACGGTCGATCCGACGGACGGGTCACTGGACGAAGCGCTCGACGAAGCCAGCGGCGACCTCGGGTTCGACGTGGTGTTCGAAGCGTCGGGGAGCCGCGCCGGCGTTGCGGCAACGACGCGGTATGCAAAAATCACCGGCAAGATTATGATTATCGGCATGACCAGGGAACCGTACCCGGTCGACCTGTCCGCCGTGTTCGCGAAGGAACTGATTGTGGAAGGCGTACGGATTCACGCCCAGTACAATTTCATCGGCGCTGTCGAACTTCTGAAAGAGGGAAGTCTGAACGCCGAATTCGCAAAGCTCGTCACCAACGTGTTCCCGTTCGACCAGATCGGGGAAGCATTCACCTTCGCCCAGAGTGGCGGCGATTCCATGAAAATTCTAGTCCGTTTATAGGCGGCATTTGTCCCGGGGAGAAACATATGAAACACTTCAAACTGTTCATCAATAACGAATGGGTCGACGCGGACGGCGGCAAGACCTTCGAGACGAAAAACCCCTGCACCGGGGAAACCATCGCCACCATGGCGTCGGCCTCGGCCGCCGACACGCGGAAGGCCATCGCGGCGGCGCGGGACGCCTTCGAGTCCGGCTGCTGGTCCGGGCTGGACCGGGTCGACCGTTCCGCCCTCCTCCACCGGTCGCGGACATTCTGGAAAAACGCCTGGACGAATTCGCCCGCTGGGAAGCGATGGATGTCGGAAAACCCATCCGGGAAACCCGCGGCATCGACATCCCCCTTTCCGTCCGCGCCTTCCGCTTCCACGCCGATGAAATCAAGGCGCTGAAGGGCCAGGTCGTCGACGTCCCGGGAAAACACCTTTTCGACTACGTCACCTACGAACCATACGGCGTCGTCGGATCCATCGCTCCGTGGAATTTCCCGCTCCACCTCCTCACCCGCTCCATCGGCGCCGCCCTGGCGGCGGGGAACACCGTCGTCTGCAAGGCCGCCACCATCACGCCGGTCACGGCGCAGCTTCTCGGCGAAGTGTTCCAGGAGGCGGGCGTCCCGGCTGGCGTCTACAATGTCGTGTCCGGGTCCGGCGCCATCGTCGGCGAAGAACTCCTCGCCAGCGACGACGTCGCCATGGTCGCCCTCACCGGCAGTGAACCGGTTGGTCGCCGGCTGATGGAAGCGTCGGCCCAGGCGAACCGGATAAAGAAACTGTCCCTCGAACTCGGCGGCAAGAGCGCCATGATAGCGGCCAAGGACTGCGACCTGAACGGCGCCGTCAACTCCGCCATCCTCGGCTTCTGCTACAACCAGGGCGAGGTCTGCGTCTCGACGTCGCGGCTCCTCCTTGCCGACGAAATCTACGACCGGTTCATGGACTCGATGATCACCCGCCTCGGCCAGATGCGTATCGGCGATTGCCTCGACGAAAATACCCAGATGGGTTCCCTTGTCAGCGCGAGCCACCGGGATTCGGTGCAAGGCTTTGTCGACCGGGCCGTCCGGGAAGGCGCCACCGTCCGCGTCGGCGGTGCGCCACTGACCGGCGGCATCTACGACAAGGGCTTCTATTACCCGCCCACCGTCGTGGAGGGCGTCACCCGGGATATGGAGATTTTCCAGGAAGAGGTGTTCGGTCCGGTCCTCGCCGTCACCCGGTTCAAGACGTTGGACGAAGCGGTCGACCTGGCGAACGCCACCCGCTTCGCCCTCGGCGCCGCCATCTTTTCGGAAGACCCGCGCACCCTGTACTGGACGGCGGAAAAACTCGACGCTGGCACGGTGTGGATGAACTGCGTCGCCAAGTCGAACATCGAAACGCCCTTCGGCGGCAACCGGAACAGCGGCATCGGCCGGGAGGACGGCACCGAAGGCCTGCTTGAATATTTGAAGGTGAAGAACCATATAATGTATGTGGCGCCGGAATACGACGATTTTTACGGCTTCAAGGGATAACAGTCCGGTAAAAAAGCCAGTCTCGACGCGATATACTTCGTTAAAAATGCCTCTCGCCGTATTTTTAGCCCACACTACCGGGCAAAAAATAAGGCTGCCGGCATTTTTTCCTCGTCTATCACGCCGAT
>JAJBTL010000314.1 GCA_020860865.1 Planctomycetota bacterium
CTGGCGTAAAAAAACCCCACTCTACGTCGCCGCCACGGTGGACTATTACCGGAAAGTCCTCGACAGCGGCCTGACCCCGGACGAGGACGACCGCCTCCAGGCCCGGCTCCAGACCATCTTCGCCAGGCCCTGGACCACCCTGTTCCACCACGGCCCGCACAACCCGGACGCCGCCGACACCCTCGTCGTCGGTCACCGGGGCGCCCGGGTCGGCACTGTCGCCGCCAGCGTCAGGACCCCGGCCGGACCGGGTATCCGCTTCCGGACCGCCCTGGCCATCGAGCGGCATGACGGCATCCAGATTGACATCCCGGGTGAGGCTCGGCCGTACGGGTTTCCGGTCGACGCCCTGTTCACTGTCGACGCCCGGGGTAAACTGGCTCCGGCCTTTACCGTACCGGCCGGGAGCGAGGCGGCGGTGACGGTTCCCTACGATGCCCCGGACCTCGTTCCCGGCCTCCCGGTGTACCAGTCGTCCTCCCAGGAGGTGAAGCGGTCCTATCCGTTTACCCGGCCGAAGGCCGGGGCGTTCCTGGACTGCGTCGGCCTCGCCGTCGACGTGGCGGTCGCGGCCGTGCCGGACGCTGGCCAGGCCCGGATAACCGTCATCGCCACCACCCCGGCACCGCTGACCGCAGCGGCGGACAGCGACACCTCGGCGAATGGACAGGACATCTTGTCCGAGACTGTGACGCTGGACGTCCTCGCCTCTCCGGCCCGCGACCCGGACGGCGCGGCGCGGGTGGCGGAAACGGCATTCAGCCGTCTCGGCGGCAGCGGGTTTTACCCGGACGGCTGGTCGTTCCGGAACCCGGACCGCCTCGCCATCCGGCCGGGCGACTGGAACCAAGCCCGCCGGACCGTCACCGCCGCCCTCACGGAGAAGCGGGCCGCCGCCTTCCAGACCCGGGTCGAGGCTATCACCACCGCCGTTCTCGCGAAGCGGACAGCCGAACCGGTCCCGGCCCGGGCCGATGAACCGTTCCGCTGGTCCCTGGCGGTGGACGACCTGGCCGACGTGGAAGGGTTCACGGACAACGATCGGATGGCGGCGACTGACATCAGCGTCACCGTGACGGATGATCCGGACTTCCCCGCCCGCCTCGATGCCGTCGCCGAAGCGTTCGGCCGCGAAAAGGTTCGCCTGTCCCTGCCGCTTATCCTCAGGAACGCGGCGGCGGACCGGCTCCGCCCTCTGGCCGGACACCTGATCGGCCAGGGCTACCGGCGCTGGCTCGTCCCCGGCCTCGGCGGCTGGGAACTCCTCCTCGCTGCCGCAGACGGAGAGGACCTCGACCTCCGGGCCGACTGGACCCTCCCCTGCGTCAACCACTGCGCGGCGGACCAACTGTTCGCCATGGGGTTCGCGTCGGCGACGTTGTCGCCGGAAGACGAACCGGCCAACTGGCAGGCGCTTCTCGCCCGCTACCCGTCCAGGCTGGAAGCGCTGGTCTATGCCGATTTGCCGCTCTTCGTCTCGGCCGCCTGCGCCCATCAGCTCATCGGCCGCTGCGGCGCGACATGTTCCGATACGGCACCCGCCGCCACCGGGGGCCGGAAGGAGGAGAAAGAATGTCCCGGTTCCGGCTCCGGCGGATGCCGCCAGGGCGAGATGACGGTCAGGATGGAAAAGTCGGGGCCGGTTGTGGTTCGACCGTATCAGGGCGGCAGCGTGGTCTCTATGGAACAGCCGTATTCGCTCGCCGGGAAACTGGTTTTATTGAATGAACTCGGACTCCGGGCCGGACGGGTCGATCTCCGCTGGAAGCGGCGGACCGCAACAGAAGCGGTGGAACTCTGGCGCCGGACCAGGGCTGGCCGGGTGGAAGGGCTTCACGGAAACTTTACCCGGTCCTGGCGCTGATCGGCGAGCCCGTCCGACCATCCGGACGGGCCCGACAGTTCCCGGCCACCTTACCGGTATATCGAAATACCTGTTTCATCGGAAGTGCCATGACGGTCTGAACGGCGCCGGTTTACTGGTGTTTGTATTGACGTGGAAATCGCCGTCCAGGCTGTGGTTGCGCCGGTTTCCGGAGAATGGCGACGATTGGTTCGGGACGCGTTGGGTACGGACAGGGGAAGGTGGAGACACCGCGTTCTCCCCAACTCGAATTTCCGGAGAAGGTTTTTCTTCCCTCCCGGATTTTTTTTTATATAATGTGCACTCTGGGACCGACACTCCCAGGACACCCGTGCTTTTGAACTGACCGCAGCGAACGCGGCGCCATACCGGTTTCCGTTGTCGGGCAAACAAACGGTCATCCGGTGTCGAACCGCTTCCTTTCGGGACAGTGCGGCCGGGTGGTAATGTTACGTTGTTATTTGCTACATGGTATCTCGGTCAGGCGGCGATTGGCCTGTTTTTCGGTCAAATCGGTCCGTCCTGGCCCGGGAAACACCCGGGCGTGTTCGGGGAACGCGCCTCCGATTCATTTCACGATTCTCGTGGAGTGTCACTGGCTGACCGACCCGACGTCCTGTCGCCGGTTCCGTCGCCGCGTACCGGCCCGGTCTTTCGGTTCGACCAGTACATCCGTTCGGGTCAAATTCTGCGTCGTCATGGAGCAATGAACATGCCGGATAACACAGCGCCAGATATGAGCGGCATCGATCCTGCACTGTTGCAAGACTTTATTTCCGAAAGCCAGGAGATCCTGGACGGGCTTGATCCGCTTTTCGTCGCCCTCGAGGCCAATCCGGACGATCTCTCGATCGTCGACGGCATCTTTCGCCCGGTCCATTCGGTCAAGGGGAACTCCGGCTTTTTCAACCTGACGAACATCAAGAACTTTGCCCACATCATGGAAAACATCCTGGGTGAAATCCGCGCCAGGAAGCGGACCGCGACGCCGCCCCTTATCGACCTTCTCCTAGGTTCTGTCTGAATTATTTTTAAGAATCCGCGAGGGATTCAACTTTT
>JAJBTL010000231.1 GCA_020860865.1 Planctomycetota bacterium
ACCCGTAACGGCCGCCCCCACCGCAATAAAATCGCGGCCGGCCTGAATTGGACAAGCCGGCCGCGTCTGTATGTTCTGGTCTATCGCACCACCGTCATATCACCGGCGGCTGCGCAATTAGCACTTTTTACAGCTTCCGGGCGCCTTCCTCGATTTCGTAGGCCTCGACAATGTCGCCTTCCTCGATGGCGTCGTAGTTCGCCACCTTGAGGCCGCACTCGAACCCGGCCTTGACTTCCCGGACGTCGTCCTTGACCCGTTTCAGGCTCTGGATGGTGCCGTCGTAGACAACCACCTGGTTCCGGAAGATACGCACCCGGTCGGTCCGGCGAATCTGGCCGTCGGTGACATAACATCCGGCGATGGCGCCGACCTTCGACGACCGGAAGACCTGGCGGATTTCCACGTGGCCCTGGATAACTTCCCGCTCTTCCGGCGGCAACAGGCCTTCAAGGGCGGCCCGCATGTCCTCGATCATCCGGTAGATGATGTGGTACGTCTTTATCTGCACGCCCAGGCTCGACGCGGCGTTCCTCGCGTTCGACTCGACCCCGACGTGGAAGCCGATGATGATGGCGTCCGATGCGTCGGCGAGGATGACGTCAGCATGGTTGATGCCGCCGATGGCGGAGTGGATGATGTCGATGCCGACCTCGTCCGTCGCCATGTCCCGGAGCGTCTTCTCGATGACTTCCAAAGAGCCGACCACGTCCGCCTTGACAATGACCGACAGTTCCCGCATGCCGGAACCGGCCAGGTGGGACGTGAGATTCTCCAGGGTGACGTGCTGACGCCTAGCCATAGCGGCCTGACGCGTTTCCCGTTCGCGCTGTTCGGCGATGGCACGCGCCTTCAGGATGTCCGACAGGATGAAGAACTTGTCGCCCGCTTCCGGAACGGCGGACAAGCCGCTCATCCGTACCGGGCTGCCGGGACCGGCCGATTCAATCGGTTGACCGAATTCGTCGTACATGAAACGAATCTTGCCGTAACCGTTCGAACAGAGGATGACGTCGCCGTTATGGAGCGTGCCGTCGTTGACGAGAAGAGTGGCGACAACGCCCTGGCCTTCCGCCATCTTCGCTTCCACGACGAAGCCGGTGGCCGGACGGGTCGGATTGGCCCGCATTTCCAGCACTTCCGCTTCGAGGAGGATACGTTCCACCAGGTCGTCCATGCCCTTCCGGGTATGAGCGGAGACTTCAACCATGCCGATGGTGCCGCCCCACTCTTCCGGAAGAAGGTTCAGGCGGTTCGCCAGTTCCTGACGGACCCGGTCCGGGTTGGCGGACGGGAGGTCGGTCTTGTTGATGGCGACGACAATCGGCACGCCGGCATTCTTGGCGTGGGCGGCCGCTTCCTCGGTCTGCGGCATGACGCCGTCGTCCGCCGCCACGACGAGGACGGCGATGTCGGTCAGATTCGCGCCCCGGGCCCGCATGGCGGAAAACGCCTCGTGGCCAGGGGTGTCAAAGAAGGTCACCCGCTTGCCGTTCCGTATAATCGAGTAGGCGCCGATATGCTGGGTAATGCCGCCGTGCTCCCCTGCCACCACCCGCGTGTTCCGAATGGCGTCCAGGAGGCTGGTCTTGCCGTGGTCGACGTGCCCCATGAAGGTGACCACCGGCGGCCGTTCGATAATTTCGTCCGGGTCGCCCTGATCTTCCTGGCTCTGCGCTTCCTGGGCCAGCTCCTCCTCGAGGTCTTCGTCCGATTCCCAACGGAGCGGAATCTTGAAATGTTCGGCAATCGAGGTGACCGTCTCTTCGGCGAGGATATCGTTCACCTGCACCATTTCGCCCTGGGACAGCATCCAGCTAAGGATGTCGTTCAGCTTGACGCCAAGCGCCACCGACACGTCCCGAAGCGTCATGCCGAGACGGACAATCGCTTCCTGGTCGGGCGAACGGGGAATGGCCTGGACAATGCGCCGGGTCCGCCCGCGCCGGCCGATGACGCGGCGCTGCGTTTTCCGGCTGCCCCGGCGGCGACCGCCGGAGGCGATGCTCCAGGTGAATTCGTTGTCGATTTCGGCAAAGCTGGCCGGCAGTTCGTGCTGAATGCGTTTCGACTTGAAGTCGGCCCGCTTGTGCTTGAAGCTGGCGCCGCCGCGCTCTTCTTCAGAGGTGGAGGCGATAAGGTTCGAATCGATTTGCTCGACCCCGTCGTCCTTCGGCGCGGAATCCGTCGGTTCGACAAAGTCGCCGCCGTCGTCGTCTATGCCCCAATCCTCGACGCCGCCGCGACCGCGCGACCGCTTGGCTTTGGCGCGCTTCTCGATGGCTTCGCGTTCCTCGACCTCGGTGGGACGAGACTTCGACTTGGCCCGCTTGCTGCCGGCCGGTTTGGCGCTGAGATCGGCGTCGGGCATTACCGGTTTCAGCTTCGGACCGGTGCGGGCGACGTTAATGGTCTTCTTGCCCTTGTTCCGCCGATCATCGTCGCTCGAGCGGGAGTCACGGCCGTGACCGCCGCCGGCGGCGGCCGCCGCCGACCGTTTGATGGCGGCGATGGTTTCCGGGCTGGTCTGGCCGACCACGGCGGAACCGCGAAGCTGCGTATTAACCCGCTTGATGACAACAGGCTTCTTTTCCGGTTCGGGAGCGGCGGCCGGCGCTTCTTCCGGCGCTGCCTCGGCGGCCGGCGCCGATGCTTCGGCCGGTTTCTCGGACGCGGCGGCGGCGGCCGGAGCGCTTTCCGCCGGCGCTTCCGGAGCCGGAGCCGGTTCGGCCGGCGTTGATGCCGCCGGTTCGTCCGCCGGAGCGGCGGGGGCGGCTTCGGCCGCGGCTGGCGCCGGTTCCGGCTCGGCTTCGGGCCTGGCCGGTTCGGCAACCGGTGCGGCCGGTTGGGCGGCGGGAGCCTCGGCGGCGGCGGCGCTGTCGTCCGTGCCCTCGTCGTCCGCCATTACGTCGGCGGCGG
>JAJBTL010000425.1 GCA_020860865.1 Planctomycetota bacterium
ATCCGATGATGGCGACGTGTTCGCCCCGGGCCACCCGGAGGGTGACGCCACGGAGGGCGTGGACATCGCCGTAGCGTTTATGGATATCTTCCAGTTCGACAATGGCTCTGGCGTCCGTGTTCGTGTTCGGGTGGACGATGGCGGTCATACTGCCTCCTGCTCGTGCCGGGAAAAGCGCTTTTCCAGCCGCTGATAGACAACGGTCAGGACAAAGGTGATTATCAAATAAACCCCAGCCGCCAGCAAGTAGGCGCTCGGATTGGTGTCCCGGTTGGAGGCGTCCTTGGCGACCTTGAGAAGCTCGGGGACGGCGATGACGTTGGCGAGGGCGGTGTCCTTCACGAGGGTGATCGTTTCATTGGACACCGGCGGGATAATCCGGCGGATGGTCTGCGGGATAATTATCCTGAACATGGTCCGGGTCCGGGAAAAGCCGAGGGTCTTGGCCGCCTCGTACTGGCCCCGGTCGATGGACTGGATGCCGGCCCGGTAGATTTCCGCAAAATAGGCGGCATAGTTCAGGGCGAAGGTGAGGATGACTGCCGAAAACCGGTTCAGCCGGAGAAAAGGCATATCGTAGGAATTCGCCAAAATGCCAAGGCCGTAGTAAAAGAAAAACAACTGGAGCATCAGGGGCGTGCCCCGGAACAGCCAGACATAGATGCGGCAGAGGAGCCGCACCGGCCAGAAACGGGAAATACTCCCAAGCGCCACCGGCAGCCCGAGTGGCAGGGACAGGAGAAGGGTCATGGAGAAAATGAGGAGCGTTTCCCGGAGTCCACGAAGGAGGCCGGGAAGAAGCGTCGTCACATAATCGGCGGAGAGATCCACGGTGCCGTTGCCCCATTTCTAGGCGATGCCATACTGAAAATGAACCTTAAATAATATTCAATGAGTGCGGCGTGTACTCAGGACAGCCCACCGGCGATGAACCGGTGGGCCGCCGTAACGATGTCTTTGTCGAAATGCCGCCTACTTCATTTGGAGAAGGAGGTTGGCGCCGAACCACTTCCGGCTGATCTGTTCGCCCTTGCCGCTTTTCGCGATGTTGGCAATGGCCTGTTCGACCGCGCGGCACAGTTCTTCGTTCGCGCTGTTGTCGTTTTTGTCCCGGCGGAAGCCGATGGCGTAGAAGTCATCGCCGAAGTCGACATCGGCGAACTTGAAGGCGCCGTTCAGGTTGTTGTTCTTGTACTGGCCGAGGACGACGTCGACGACCATGGCCTGGATGCGGCCGGCCTGCATGTCGAGAAGGCATTCGTCGTAGGTGGCGTATTCGTGGAGATTGTCGCCGAGGGCGGCGTAGACCGGGTTGTTCTTGATAGCGTCGAGCGCGGACGAGCCGGCCTGGGTGCCGACCTGGTATTGGGCCAACTGATCGAGGGAGGTGATATCGATGTCAGGAATTATCATGATGGCCAGGCGGTTGTTCAGGTAGTCCTGTGACAGGGTCATGTTTTCTTCCCGGTCCGGGGTGCGGGACATGCCGTTCCAGATGCAGTCGATGTTCTTGGCCGCCAGTTCCATTTCCTTGGCGCTCCATTCGACCGGCTGAAAGACGATCTCGAGGCCGAGCTCTTCGCCGACGGCGCGGGCGAGGTCGATGTCGAAACCGACGAGGTTGTTCGCGGTGTCGCGGAAGCCCATCGGGGCGAAGGTGTCGTCAAGGCCGACAACGAGCCGTCCCGGCGTGGCAAGACCGCGAAGCGCTTCGCCGGCACCGGCGACCTGGCCGAGGACACAGGCCAACCCAAACAGGCATACCGCGAGAATCCCCATTCGCTTCATCATTTCCATCTCCGTTTGCTGACAGTGTCCGCCGCCGAAAAGACGAAGGCGCTGTCCAGGCGGCTGAAGTCCGAAAAATCGCCTCGCCGGACGAATGCGGCGGGGCGTCAAAAAGTCACCATGTGCCACTTATACCGTATCGAAAAAATTGCGCCAGACAATTATTACCTGTTTTACCGCAATTTTGACAGGCATGGGGTCTTGACACGGTCATTGGCCGGCGTATGGACGACGAAACAGAGGCCGCCGTGACGGCCTACCGGGCCGCCGCCGGCATTGTCCTTTACTCGCGGGGTCTGATTCGCTATTAGTAGAGGAGTGTTCGGTAGAAGTTGCGGCGCGGTAGTGGTGTGATATTTCAGATTGGAAAACAGAGTCGTGGCAAAAACCCGCATCAAGGAAACAGACCTCTATCCACCGCTCAAGGCCTGGCTCGAAGCGGCCGGCTACGCCGTCTACGGCGAGGTCGGCAACTGTGACATCGCGGCGACGCGCGGCGACGAACTTGTCCTTATTGAACTCAAGACCGCCATAAACCTCGACCTCCTCCGTCAGATTGTCAAGCGGCAGGAAGCCGACGCCTCGGTCTATGCCGCCGTTCCCGCTCCGCCCCGGCGCGACCGGCGCTGGCGCGAACTGGTGCGGCTCCTCAAGCGGCTCGAGGCCGGGCTTGTCCTTGTCCACCAGGGCGGGCTGGCGGACCGGGTGGAAGTGGCGTTCCATCCCATCGAACAGAAACGGACCAAACGGAAACACGTCACCCGGAGCATTCTCCGGGAAATTTCCGGACGGTCCGCCGACCTCAACACCGGCGGCTGTGTGCGGCAGAAGCTGGCGACGCGCTACCGCGAGGAAGCCATCGCCGTCGCCTGCATTCTCAACGCCGCCGGTCCACAGGCACCGCTCTCGGTCCGGGAGCGCGGCGGCCCGGCCAAGGCCGGCGCCATTCTCTACAGCAATCACTACGGCTGGTTTGAACGGCTTGGAATCGGCCTCTATGGGCTGACCGATCAGGGACGGCAAGGCCTTGTCGACTTTGCCGAACTGGCCGCCCTTATCGCGCCGAAGCTTGATCTGACCGACGGCGACGCCACGCCGGACAAAGCCGGCG
>JAJBTL010000154.1 GCA_020860865.1 Planctomycetota bacterium
CCGGGGTGGGGGGCAGGGCCTCCCGCCGAACCGGGCGGTAAGCGGCGGGGGCGGCGGGCTTGCCCACCTCTGGGCAGTCCGTCCTGGTAAGGGCATCCTCACCAAGGCCGGCATAACGGAAAACACCAGCCTCGCCAGTCTGGCCCGGTATGTCCGGAACGGGTTCCTGTCGAACGCGGCGCGGCGGCGGGCGGCGGAAAAGTATGTCGGGGAGTTTTCCGTCCGGGCCGCCAATCTCGGCGCCAATCTCGAGTTTTTCTCCGGCGGCAACCAGCAGAAAGTTTCCCTCGCCAAATGCCTCGACACTGAACCGCGCGTCCTAATTTTCGACGAACCGACCCGGGGCATCGACATCAAAGCCAAGTCCGACATCTACCGCTTCATCCAGGCCCTGGCCCGGACCGGCATGGCCTGCATCC
Organism: Planctomycetota bacterium; assembly: GCA_020860865.1. Classification (GTDB taxonomy): domain Bacteria; phylum Planctomycetota; class SZUA-567; order SZUA-567; family SZUA-567; genus JAJBSZ01. Next base: position 420 of record JAJBTL010000154.1, read on the forward strand.
TCATCTCGAGTGAAATGGAGGAGATAATCGGCCTGTGCCACCGGGTGCTTGTCCTGCACGAAGGCGAGGCCACCGGCGTCCTCGAAGCGGGGGCCATCACCGAGGAGGAAATAATGCTCCATGCCACAAAACTGAAAACCACGGAATCGGCCAGGACAACGGCGGCCGGGGAGGGCGGCCGATGATTCCACGGGAAAGCCGCTGGGACTTTTCCAAGCTGGCGCCGTACCTCGCCCTCCTGGCGATGCTCGTTATCGCCTCGGCGACGTCGGAGCATTTCCTCCAGGTGAGGAACCTTCTTAATATTACCCGGCAGGTGTCGTACACCGGCATCATCGCCCTCGGGATGACGTTCGTCATCATCGCCGGCGGCATCGACCTGTCCGTGGGCAGCCTGGTGGCGTTCTCCGGCGGCGTCATCATCATGGCGATGAATTATTGTTTCACCGATCTGGCGCCGGGGTCGGAATTGGCGGCGTTCCTGTTCGCGCTGGCGACGGGGCTGGCGCTTGGCCTCCTTGGCGGCGTGTTTTCCGGGGCGCTCATCACGCAGTTCAATCTGGCGCCGTTTATCGTCACCCTTGGTTTTATGGGGTTTTACCGGTCTATGGCCCTGTATACCGGGAACGGCGGAGAGTTCCGGGTGGAGTCGGGGATGCGGATGTTTTCCCGGGTGGGAACCGGGTTGATCTACGGGGTGCCGGTGCCGTCCCTCGTGTTTCTCCTCCTTGCCGTGGTGTTCGGAATCATCCTCAACTGGACGCGGTTCGGGCGCTATGTCTGCGCCGTCGGGTCGAACGAGAACGTCGCCCGCTACGCCGCCATCCGGGTGAACCGGGTGCGGACGCTGACCTATGTCATCTGCGGCCTGACAGTGGCCCTGTCCGCGTTTCTTCTTGGCGGCCGGATGAACTCCATCAACTCCACGAACGCCGGCAACCTCTATGAACTCGACGCCATCGCGGCGGTGGTCATCGGCGGCACCGCCATGACCGGCGGCGCCGGATCGATGGCGGGGACGGTGGTCGGGGCGCTCATGCTCGGGATTATCAACAACATGCTTAACATGTGGGGGGTGTCGGCGTATCTGCAGGGCGCGGTGAAGGGGCTGGTGATTGTTCTCGCCGTCCTCGTGCAGAGTTCCCGGGTGCGGGCGCTGTTTCCCGGGCCGGGTAGCGGCGGCGGTTTTTTTCCACGTAAGAATGTGCGGTGCGGCACGGGATTTTTGGCGTGTTCGGAACTCTTTTCGGAAAGGGAACGACATGAAACGGATTGCATTGGCGGTACTGATGTGCCTTGCCATCGGCCTGACGGCCTCGGCGGGCGAACGGGTGCGAATCGGCATCTCCATCCCGACGGCGGACCACGGCTGGACCGGCGGGATTGTCTGGTGGGCGCAGCGGGCGGCCCGTGAACTCGGGGAAAAGTACCCGGGGGCCGAGTTCATCGTCGTCACGGCGGATGCGCCGGCGAAGCAGATTTCGGACGTCGAGGACCTGGTCACCCGTGGTATCAAGGCCCTGGTCGTACTGCCGCACGAACCGACGCCGCTGGCGCCGACCTTGAACCAGATTCGGCGGAGCGGGGTATTCACGGTGGTTGTCGACCGGACCGTTCCGGAACTGGAAAACGACATCTATGTCGCCGGCGATAACACCGGCCTCGGCCGCCTCTGCGGCGAATTCATGGCGTCGGAACTGAAGGGCCGGGACGCCGATATCGTCGTCATGACCGGCATCCCGTGCGACGTCGACACCGACCGGGTGAACGCCTTCAACGCGGTGATGAAGGACAACCCGAACATCACCATCCTCGACAGCCAGCCGGCCAACTGGAGCACCCAGAAGGGCCTGGAACTGATGGAAAACTTCCTCCAGAAGTTCCCGAAAATCGACGCGGTGTGGTGCCAGGACGACGACGTCCTGAAGGGCGTGATGCAGGCGTATAAGGAGTCGGGCCGCTCCGACGTGTCCCTCGTCCTCGGCGGCGCCGGTTCGAAAGACATCATCAAGATGATCATTGACGGCGACCCGATGGTTCGCGCCACCGTCACTTATCCCCCGAAGATGATCTACGAAGGCGTCGTCATGGCGGCGGAGCACATGCTGAACAAGGTCGACTACCAGAAGGTCATGATCATTCCGGCCGAACTGGTGACGAAGGACAACGCCAAGGATTTCTATTATCCTGACAGCCCGTTCTAAAATTGGATCGTGCAATATAATCTGCGAGGAAAGGCGGGCCGTGACGGGTCCGCCTTCCTTTCTATCACGCCGAACTTATGGAACGTTTAAAAAAGGGCGTGATTGTTATCGCGGTTTCTCTGAGCGGCCATTTGAATCGATGTGTAAATCGACTCGCCGGTTACCATATTTTGATAGCGTCTGTCGAGGAAATCGCGCCGTTTACGTTCCTGGTCGGTTTGAAAAAGGCCCTTCATGTCGTTCCGTAAGGCGTTCGCTTGGCTGCGGGCGGCTTCG
>JAJBTL010000302.1 GCA_020860865.1 Planctomycetota bacterium
TCGGGGCAATCGCCATGATGCCGCCGGCCCGGTCGCGGGCCTCGAAAACGGTCGCTTCGATGCCGGCCAAGGCCAATTTGGCCGCAGCCACCAGGCCGGACGGACCGGCGCCGATGATGGCGACCTTTTTCCCGTTCGGCATGAACGCGGGCGGCGTCACCTTCCCGGCCGATGCGACAAAGCGCTTGATGTCCCGGATACCGACCGCTTCGTCGTAGTTCGCCCTGGTGCAGCGCGTTTCGCAAAGATGGGTGCAGATGTATCCGGTGACGCCCGGCAGCGGATTCTTCAGGAGCACGGTCCGGAGGGCGCCGTCGAAATCGCCGCGGGCGGTCTGGAGAGCGTAGGACGGCACATCCTGGCAGACAGCGCACTGGGCCATGCACGGCGCTTCGATACAGTCGAACAGGCCGAGTGGCGTCGGCACTTTCGGACTGCCCGGGAAATACTGCTTTTTGTAACGGGGATTTTCAAGCGCCTCGGCGGCGGCTTGTTCGAGGGCGTTCGACTTGTCCCTGGCAAAGTCCTCTAGGCTGGACGCACCGGCGGCGGACATGGCGTTCCCGAGCGTTTCCAGGCACTGGACGAACCGGCCGTAACCGCCCGGTTTCAGGATGTCCGAGGCGATGGTGACAGTGAGGGCGCCGCAGGCGAAGAGGCGGTCGATGTTCCAGGCGTCGGCGCCGGCCGAGTAGGACACGTTCAGATCGCCCTTTGTGTCCCGGTTCAGGCGGTTCCACAGGTTGACCGTAATCGGGTAGAGAGAGCGGCCGGACATGTACATTTCCTCGCCCGGCATGATGCGCCGATAGTTCTGCATGGCGAGGGTATTCGACAATTTGACGCCGAAGAAACGCCGGTGCGCGGCGGCCGACTTCTTCATCATGTCGATAATTTCGAGGGCCTGCGGATATTTCAGATCGTGTTCGAACACCGGGTCCGGGATGTTTATACCGGTATAGCCGAGGGTCTGGTTCAGGGTGGTCCGGACAAAGTCCGGTCCCATGAGGGTCGGGTTGAGTTTGACCGTCAGGTCGAACCCGCGTTCTTCCAGAAGGTATTTGGCGATGCGGCCGATTTCGTCCGGCGGGCAGCCGTGCATGGTCGACAGGGTGCACGAGTTCGTCAGGGCCGACGGGACACGGACGTCGGAGAAATCGGGGAAGCTCCGGACCAGTTCCGATTTGTAGCCGTTGATGGCGTCGGAGGCGTCCAGCATGGTGTCGATGAACTTCTGCATCCGTGGCGTCTGGATGCCTTCCAGGTTGTAGCCGACACTGAGGTTGAAGATGACGCCGTCCTTGTCCGCGTCTTCCCAGCCGAGGAGGCGACGGAGAACCGGAATAAGCACCCAGGCCTTGACGTATTCGAGGATGGACTGCTCGAGCTTCAGTTCCTGCGACCACTCGGCGTTGTAGCCTTCGTCCTCCATGTCGATGCAGGGCCGGCCGAATTCGAGTTCGTCAAGGATCTGCACCGTCTTCAATTCGATAAACCGCGCGCCGGTGAGGTAGCTGGCGAGGATGTTCTGGGTCAGTTGCGTATTTGGTCCGGCGGCCGGGCCGATGGGCGTGCCGAGCGGATTCCCGAACATGGTCCGGGCATACGGCGCATCCGGATCAGGCCGGTGGAAGAGCGACCGGTGGATACCGAAGACACTGCCGTTTTCCTTGTATTCCCGGAGAATCCAGGTGAGGAGGGACGCGAAGGACTGCGGCCTCATAATATGGGACATTTGCGTTCTCCTTGCGTGCGTATGTGACTGCGTGGCGTTGATTGTGAAAAGCTAATGCTTTAAAACCGCTCCCACACCTTCCGGGAACATTCCCGCGCCTTCGCGACAATGCCGTCGCCGTCCAGTTCGGTCAACTGCCGGTCTTCCATAAGGACGCGGCCGCCGGCGATGGTGGTGACGACGCTCCGGCCGGTGGCGCCGAAGAGGAGGTGGCCGTTGATGTTCTTGTCCGACAGTTCCGTCGGCGGCAGGTAGTCGGAGATGATGACGTCGGCGATGACCGGATTGTTGTCAAAGAGCATGGCCGGGATTTCTCCCCAGGCGACGCGCGGGTGCTGGTTGTGGTGTTTTTGGAGGGCGTTCGCCATCTTGAAGGCCTGGAGCATGTCGGAGACGAAGCCGTCGGTGCCGAGGCCGAGGAGGATGCCACGCTTGTACATATCGAGAACCGGGCTGCAGCCGACAGCGTTCCCCATGTTGGATTCCGGATTGTGGACGACGGCGGTGCCGGTGTCTTTGAGGATTTCCTTTTCCGCGTCGTTGATGTGGATGCAGTGGACGAAAATCGATTTGTCCCCGGTGAGGCCGAAGTCGCGGAAGCGTTCGACAATGCGCTTGCCGTAGCGCTTTTCCGAATCGACTTCGTCCCCCGGCCCTTCGGCGACGTGGACGTGGTAGCCGGCGTCGATGCCGGCCATGGCCTCGGCGCAGGCGGCGAGGGTGTCGTCCGACAGGGTCATGGAGGCGTGGAGGCCGAACATGCCGGCAAGGAGGCCGGTCTTGTCCGCCGCCGCCAGCTTGATGGCGTCGATGTTTTCCTTGATCCCTTCCCACATGATGGCGTCGCCGTCGCGGTCCGAGACTTCGTAGGCGAGACAGGTGCGGATGCCGGTCTGGCGGGCCGCTTCGGCGATTTTCCCGAGGCTGCCGAGGACAGCCTTCGGGCTCGCGTGGTGGTCAATGACGGTGGTGCAGCCGTTCTTGATGCAGTCAATCATGTAGACCATGGCGCTGTAGTAGGTGTCCTCGAGCATGAGCGCCTTGTCGAGTCGCCACCAAAGGTTCGCGAGGACGTCTTCGAAATTCTCCGACACCGCACCGCCCTTGCCGCCGAAGCCACGGGAAAAGGCGCTGTAATAATGCATGT
>JAJBTL010000436.1:0-3724 GCA_020860865.1 Planctomycetota bacterium
GCGGCGTCCGCCACGATCTCGCCATCGAGTCCGATGCCTACATGGCCGCCCTCGTCGGCGACTTCACCGGCGGTCAGTTGAAAATCGCCCCGGAACATTTGGCGGAACGGGTCCTCCGCCTTATGCGGAAAACGCCGCAGCGGACGTTCGAGACATTTCTTCGGAGCTTCAACCGGTTGTCCCTGGAAGCCGGGAAGGAGCAGTACGTCATCCCCTACCTGATGTCCGGCTTTCCCGGTTGTACCGACGACGACATGAAGGAACTGGCCGCCTGGCTTCGCCGTCGCAACTGGCGGCCGCAGCAGGTGCAGTCGTTCATTCCGACGCCGGGCACGGTGGCGACGGCGATGTTTTATACTCAGCAGGATCAGGACGGCAGGCCGATTTTCGTCGCCCGTACCGATGCGGAACGGCTGCGCCAGCATTACATTCTCGTCCCGGACGAAGCGCCGCCGCCGGCCGAACGGGAAGAAAAAAGGCCGCAGCGTCCGGAACGGTCCACGGACAGCCGGTCCCGGAGCGCCGGCCCGAGAAGCGGGCCGCCCCGTGGCGACCGGCCGCGAAGCGATCGTCCCCGAAGCGACCGGCCGCGCGGCGACTGGTCGAAGAGCGATAGACCGAGAAGCGATCGCCCGCGAAGTGATCGCCCACAAACTGATCGTCCCCGGAGTGATCGCCCGCGCGGCGATTGGTCCAAAAGCGACCGCCCGAGAGGCGAACGTCCGAGAAGCGACCGGCCATTCACCCGTTCCGGCAGTGATCGCCCGCGCGGTGAATGGCAGAAAGGCGACCGCCCCCGGCCGACCGGTCCCCGGAGCGACCGGCCGCGTGGCGACGGGTACCCGCGTCCGCGCCCGCAGGGCGACCGCCCCGCCACCGAACGGAGCGGTTCAGGTGCGCCGTACAACCGCGACCAACGACCACGCCCGGTCCGGCCCAGCCGGCCGTACAATTCCGATTCCGGACGCTTCCGGTCCCGTCGCGACAAACCGTCCGGTCCGCCCCGGCGGGACTCCGGCCCCCGCCCGAACCGTCCCGAACCGTCCCGGACGGCCCGGCGGCTTCAAGCGGCGCGACAAGGACGAGGGCGGGTCATGACACTTCTTTCCGCCAACAATCTGCTGAAGAGCTTTGGAGGACACACCTGTTTCGAGGACGTGTCCTTCATCGTTCCGGCCGGCGGCCGGGTCGGGCTAATCGGCCCGAACGGCTGCGGCAAGACGACCTTGTTCCGCGTCCTCGCCGGTGAAGACGACTACGAAGGCGACCTCTCCCGGCGGCGCGGACTCGAAATCGCCCGCCTCGATCAGTCGCCGGAATTCCCGGCTGGAGCGACGCCCCGGTCCGTCATGGCGGAAGCGGTCCGCCACTGGCGGGAACTCGACGCCGCCATCGACGCGGCGCGGGAGGACCTGGCGGTGCTGTCCGGCAAGGAACTCGACAACGCCCTCCAGCACCTCGCCGACATGGAAACGCGCCGCGACGCCGGCGACGGCGAGTCAGCCACCCGCCGGGCCGAGGCGCTCCTCCGTGGCGTCGGCCTCAGGCTCGACCAGTTCGATCAGGACATGGAAACGCTGTCCGGCGGTGAACGCTGCCGCGTCGCCCTGGCCCGGCTCCTCGTCAACGAACCGGACCTCTGGCTCCTGGACGAGCCGACCAACCACCTCGACCTGGCCGGCATCGCCTTTCTCGAACGGTTCCTCAGGAACAGCGCGGCGGCGGCGGTAATCATTTCTCACGACCGGCAGTTCCTGAACAACGTCACCACCGAGACCTGGGAACTGGAGGACGGGCGCCTCCTCATTTACCCGGGGAACTACAGCCAGTCCCGAAAACTCCGGGAGGAACGGCGCCAGGCCCAATGGCGCGAATTCATGAAATAGCGCGATTTCATGCGCCGGGAAGAGACGTTCATCAACAAATGGCGCGCCGGCACCCGGTCCCGGCAGGCCCAGTCCCGGATGAAACGCCTGGCCAAACTCGACGCCATCGACGAACCGTCGACCATCTCCCGCCTCGCCGCCCTCAATCTGAAATTGAGCCGGCGCCTCGGCGACAAGGTCCTGAATCTTCATGACGTCGCCGTCGGCTTTCCCGGAAAGACGCTCTTCGGCGGCCTGAAGCTGGAACTGACGCCGGGTGAGATCATCGGCATCGTCGGCCCGAACGGCAGCGGCAAGACGACCCTGTTTTCGACACTCCTCGGCGATGTTCCGCCCCTGTCCGGCCCGGTGGAATGGGGCCCGACGGCGGAACGCGGTTTTCTCGGCCAGCATGAAGTCTTCCCGGACATCGACCGGACGCCGCTCCAATACCTCCAGGACGCCAACCTTGGCGACGACGACCAGGACCGCCGCGACCGCCTCGGCGCCATGCTCTTTAGTGGCGACGACGTCTTCAAGCCGGTGCGGGTGCTGTCCGGCGGCGAACGGAAACGGCTCATGCTTACCCGGCTTCTCCTCGAGGGCCATAACGTCCTTCTCCTGGACGAACCGACCAACCACCTGGACATCCAATCCGCCGAAGCGGTGACGCTGGCCCTGACCGCCTACGAGGGCACCGTCCTCGTCATCAGTCACGACCGCTATTTCCTCGACGAAGTGGCGGATCGGATTCTCTGGCTGGAAAAGGGCGAGTGGCGCGTCACCCGGGGCGGCTATGCCGAAGCGGAAGCGGCGCACGATGAAGCGCAGCGCGAACGCGCCCGCGAGCGGGACCGGGACCGCGAGAAAAAACGGGACAAGCCGGCGGCAGGCCCGTCCGGGACAGCGGCGTCGCCGGCGCCGTCATCCCCTAACGACGGCGACCGGCCCTACGCGGGCTGGCGCGTCGCCAGGCTGGAAACGCAGATTATCAAAAATGAAGAACGGATGGCCGCGCTCCACGCCGCCTTTCAGGACCCGTCCGTCACCCGGGACGGCAACCGCATGCGCACGCTCCAGAACGAACTGGCGGCAATCGAGCAGGAACAGACGGCATTGGAAGACGAATATTCCCGTCGCTGAGCGACTGTCGGTTCGGCGGCTCGCTGGCCGGATAACCGCCACACCACCGTGATGAAAGGGCGTCCATGCTCGCGTGTCGACCGACATTGTGCCTGGCGGTCGCGGTGGTGGCGGGGATCTGCGCCCGGGTCTATTTCCCGTTTCAAGGCGAACTCCTCGGCACCGTCGTTGTCGTGTTTGTGCCGTTTGTCGCCTGGTTCCTGTTTTCGCCGCACGAACCGGGCCCGCCCCTGACGAAAACGCCCGAAGCCTACCGGCCGCACCTCATCGCCCGTCCCGGGTTCATTGCCCGACGCGGGCTGAACCGCTTCATGATCATCCTCTCCATCGTCGCGTTTTTCCTCGGCTTTTACCGTCAGGTCCAGTGGGAACGGGAAACCGATCCGGGCCGCCTGCCGTCCCGGCGCTGGTTCACCGCCACCCTCCTCACGACAACGCCGACCCGCATCCATCCGGACAGCGAGGGCCGCTGGCGCTGCGATGCCCTTCTCCTGGACGTCGACGGCACGCCGGTGGCGGAACCGTTGCCGCTCCGCGTCTACGGGACGGACGGCGAACCGGCCCGCCGCGGGGACCGCCTCCGCGCCCGGGTGCGGCTGTCCATTCCGGAAGCACCGGACTATCCGGGCGCCTTCGACTTCCGCTTTTTCCTGAACCGGGACGGCATCCTCGCTTCGGCATTTATCGTGAAACCCCGGCCCGGCCGAGATGAACCC
>JAJBTL010000436.1:3734-24209 GCA_020860865.1 Planctomycetota bacterium
ACCCATACTCGCCGTTCAACCCGTTGACGACCCGCCGCTCGTCACCGGCGCCCTCCGGGTGGTCGACGCCATCCGTGGCGCCGCCATCGCCGCCACCCTCCGCTACGGCGGCGAACACGGCGGCCTCCTCGCCGCCATGCTCTACGGCTACCGGGATGACATCGGCCGGGAAGTGCGGGACGCCTTCCGCCGCGTCGGCATCGGCCACGTCCTCGCCATTTCCGGCCTGCACGTCGGCCTCGTTGTCGGGCTCCTCTGGTGGCTTGGCGGTTGGATGGCCTGGCCGAGCCGCTGGCGGGCCATCGTCTGCCTCGTTCTCGCCCTGTTCTATCTCGGCCTCACCGGCGGGCAGGTAGCGGCGGTGCGGGCCACCACGATGGCGGCGATTCACCTGGCCGGCATCGCCATGGGCCGGCGGTCGGACATGCTGAATTCCCTCGGCGCGGCGGCGCTGTTTCTGTGCCTGGCGAATCCGACCGCGCCGCTGGATGTCAGTTTTCAACTCAGCTTCGCCGCCGTTCTCTTTATTTATGTCTCGTTCCCGATTGCTTTCCGAAACAAGGACCAATCCGCTCCGCGCCGGCCCCGGCGGACCACCTGGTGGATGCGGCGCCGGGGCGAACTGTACCAGTTAATCCGTCTCAGTATTGCCACCTGGGTCGGCCTCTATCCGATCATCGCCGCCGTGTTTTACCAGGTGAACCTGGCCGGACTGCCAATTAACATTGTAGTAATTCCCCTGATGTCCCTGGTTCTCGCCGGTGGTCTTCTCGTGCCGTGGCTTGGCTGGATTCCCGGTATCGGCGCTCTTCTCGTCCTGCCGACGCGGCTCCTCACCTGGCTGGCCCTTTGGACCGACAGTTTTTCCTGGTCGTCGTTTCCGGTCCACCCGCCGGACTGGCGCTGGACCCTTCTGTTCTTCGTCGCCACCGGCATGTACATGCTCCGGGGCATGATCCAGACGCCCTTGTCCCGGCGGCGTTGGGTTGCCGCCTGCGGCGCCCTCGTGGCTGTCTGCTTTGTCGGGGTGACGGCGACGATGCGGTCGTCGCCGCCCCCCGGGGACGGACGGGTCGCCATCCTGCCGGGAAGTGGCGGCGGCGTCCTCGTCGCCGAAGCGCCGGAGGGCGGCATCGCCGTTCTCGGTGCTGTCCGCCGTGGCGGCATCCATGAAAGTGGCTACCTTCATCAAATCCGCCGAAGCGGCGCGGTCGGGCTGGTTGCCACCGCCGACGGCGCCGCCGACGCCTACGCCGACCTCGCCTACCATAACGGTATCGCCGCCACGACGCCGCTTCCGGCCAGTGGCGAACCGTTTGAGACCAGCGGCTGGTTGCCGGTGTCGGGAGCGGACGGAGTCGAGTATGCCTATGGCCGGAACAAGGCGGGAAGGCTCGCCTGGCTGTCGGCGCGGGCCGGGACGGCGTCCGCCGGCGTTGCGCCGAGGATCTCCGTCGCGGCGTACCGGTCGGTGACGCGCCGTCCCGATCCGGGGATGGATGTGCGGCTGATGGCGTTGTCGTTTTCCGACAGGAATCCGAAACCGCCCGTGGCGTCGCGGTCCGGACGCGTCGTCCTCGTCAGCGGCCGTTACGGCCGGTCGCTGCCGGCCGGGTGGTATTTACGAAATGAATACGGTGTGGTGACGGCGGACGGGACGCGGTTGTCCGGTTGGGACGGGGAGAGTGAAACGTGGCGCGAGTTGACGGCGCCCGGCCGTTAAATCGCTTCGTTCCGCTAACCGGTCGGGCAGGTGCCGGTTTGATGAATAAAAGCAGTTCACCGGAGAACCGTTCCGAGGAATTCGTGAAGATGGATAATGCCTATCAGTTCCCGGCCCCGGAGGACATAGCAGTTGTCTGTCTGACGCCGGCCGATTTCCTTGAGGGCGAGAATGGCCGGTGACGTTTCAACGACGTGGGCGAAGTTCTGCACCATTATTTCCCGGAGCCAGGTCGACGACTCGTTCCGGATGACGTCGGCGATGGGTTCGAAGTTGAGGAACGGCGTCATGTCCTCCACCCACATGAGGTAGTCGGGGAGGCAAATCTTGACGAGGCGGCGGGTGGTGACGACGCCGATGAGTTCCCGGTCGGACGAGAGGACGGGGAGTTCGAGGGCGCGGTGCTCGAGGAAGAGGTCGATGGCCCGGGCCAGGGAGTCGTCGGAATTGAGAACGACCTTCGGCGGCGCCATGATGTGGCGCGCCTGCAGGTGGTCGGGGAGGCGATGGCCGCCGAGTTCGAAGTGCTGCCAGACCGCGAGGGGCGAAGTCAAATCGGCGACTTTTTGAATAGACTCGGCGTTGTCGCAAGTGCGGGTGACACTGTGGAGGATTTGCTTGTGAATGCCCGGCGTGTCGACCGGCGAGAGAATGACAAACAGGACATAGGTGAGGCGTCCGGCGAACTCGACGCCGTTCCGGAAGGTGGCGATGGCGACGAGCGGTTCCGTCACTTTTTCCAGGCGGCCGTGGAGAACGGCCAGGCCGGGACGGACGTGGGGCGATTCTTTTTCCATATTCTGGCTGACTTCCTGCACCGCCTCCCGAAGATTGCCGATACCGTACTCGAGCGCCAAATGGGCAAGGAGCTTCTGGATGAGGTCGGCGTCGGACTCCGGTTCCAGATGGTGGAGGACATCTTCCGGCTTGAAGATTTCCGTCAACCTGGCATAGCGCTGGGTCACGCTGAAGCGTCTGGATATGCGGCGGGTGCTTTTGTTTTCCATTGTCATTCCTATTGATTAAATGGGTGAAGAACCGCAAGCGCATTCCCGACGCCGCGCACTCCCCGGCGCTGCCGATGGTATTGTTTATCCGCGCGGGCGTCGGTCCCGAAGGATCAACTCAACCCGTTCAAGTTCCCGCTGCATGGCGGAACGGATGGACTCGAGTTCCCGGAGGACGTCGTCCCTGTCCTCGACACTGTCGCCGACCAGTTCGGCCTCCAGTTCCGCCTCTGTTCCGGGCGTGAGCGGAATCGGTTGCGGCTGCTGGTTCGGTGCCGATTCACCGGCCGTGCGGGCCGGCGCCGTCGGCGCGGACCGACCGCTGTCGGATTGGCCGGTCGTTTCGGCTCCGTCGGCGCTGTCCGGATTCAACAGCCGGCGGGCCAGTTCCCGCGTCTCGATGCGGGGCGGCTTGTCGCCCGGGGCTGGGCCGGTTCTTCAGTTCGGGGCGGCGGGGCGTCGTCCCGCTTTGGATCGTCGGCCTTGGCTCCGGTCTGGCCGCGATAGTATTTTCCGGTCAGGAGCCAGTCCCAGGACAGGTTGTTTTCCGACACCACCAGTTCGAGAATTGGCCAGGGGATGGTGTCGTCCTCGCCGTCGCCTTCAAGCTTGAGGTGGAACGGCACGCCGATGGCCATGCCGAGTTCCTGCTGTGTTTTCACGCCGTACAGGTTCAAGAGCCGCCGCAGTATCGCCACCCAGTTGAGCATTGTCGCCGCCTCCCGTGTCGTTGGTCCTCCCCGCCCTCGGGTAAAACTATCTCTCTTGGTGCCGACAGCTTTGGTCCTTTCGAATCGCGCCAGCCGCGTTGTTGAAAAGTATCAGACATCGTCCGTCGGCACCACCGACACCTCATTCCGGCCGGCGTCCCGCTCCATGTTCCGGAGTACGCCGAGGCCGAGCGGCAGCGACAGGAGGAACGTCAGGACGTCGGCCAGCGGCTGGGCCAGCTGTACACCGAGTATACCGATTCTCGGCGTCAGGACAAACAGGAGCGGCAGCATGAAGAGGCCTTGCCGGGCTAATGCCAATATGGTGGCGCGGCCGGCCCGGCCGATGGTCTGGAGCATCATGTTGTTCAGGGTGGCGTAGCCGGCCGTCGGCAGGAGGACGCTCTGGAAGCGGAGCGCCACCGTGCCGATGGCGATGACGTCGGGGTCGTCCGGCCGGAAGGTCGTGACGATTTCCCGGGCGAAAATGCAGGCGAGGGCGCCAAGGACGACGAGGACCGCCGTCGACGAACCGATGCAGAACCAGAACGCCTCGCGGACCCGCTTATATTTGCCGGCGCCGAAGTTGAACCCGCACACCGGCTGGAACCCTTGTCCCCAACCGATCATCGCCGCCCCGGCGAACCAGAAGACGCGTTGGACAATGGACATGGCGGCAATGGCGGCGTCGCCGAACTGGCCGGCGACCTTGTTCAGGCGCATGACCGCCACCGCCATCAGCCCCTGGCGGCACAGGGACGGAAATCCGCCCCGGACAATTTCCCAATAATCGCCTCGGGCCGGCGGCAGGTTCGACAGCCGGATGGGGACGTTCCCCTTCCAGGCCGAGCCGATCATGAGGAGGGAGAACCCCACCATCTGGGAAATCAGCGTGGCGAGGGAAGCGCCGGACACGCCCATTCCCAGGACGAAAATGAAAATCGGGTCGAGGATGACATTGAGGACCGCGCCCGTGGTCATGCCGATCATGGCGAAATTGGCGCTCCCCTGGAAGCGGAGCATGGTGTTCAACGCGAACGCCGATGCCATGAACGGCGCGCCGAGGAGGATGTACCGGAGGTAGGCGGTGGCTTCCGGGAGAATGGTCGGGGTCGACCCGAGGAACAGGGCCAGGGGCTCGAGCCAGAGGAGACCGGCGACCGCGACGAGCGTTCCGCAACCGACGGCGCCGGCGAAACCGGCGGCGGCCATGCGGGCGGCGTTGTCAACGTTGCCGGCGCCGAACTGGCGGGAAATGTAATTCCCGGCGCCCTGGCCGAAGAAAAATCCAAAGGCCTGGATAAGCGCCATCAGGCTGAAGCTGACCCCGACCGCCGCCGCCGCCGTCGTCCCGAGGGTGGAGACGAAATAGGTGTCGGCCATGTTGTACATCGCCGAAATAAGCATGATGGCGATGGTCGGCAAGGCCATCCGCACCACCAGGCCCCGGACCGGCGCCGTGGTCATGCGGACGAGTTTTTCATCGATGACGGCGCGGCTGGCCCGGCGCCGGGTGGAGTTCGACGTCATGTAACCCGCCTGTTCACGATTCCGCCGGCTTTTTGGCGGCGAATTCGAGGTGGGCGGCGTTGGCGAACATCGCTTCCTCGTGGTTGAGGGATTCCTCCATCCGCATGAGGCGGTCGCGTTTTTCCGGATCGGCCAGGAGGTCCCGGAAGCGCCGGAGGGGGAGGACGGTCTTCCCGATGATGCCAAGGAACTCGAGTCCCTGCTGGCGGCACATGGCGCGGAGTTGTCCCGGCGTGAACATCGTCAGGGCGTAACGTTCGGACTCGTCGTCCGTCACCCAGCGGGTGCGGCCGGTGCGAAGGAATTCTTCGAGGCCGTGGATGTCGCCGTCCTTGAAATAGTGGTAAATCCCCTGGAGGCGGTTGTCCACCGCCATGACCATGACGCCGCCGGGCCGGAGCAGGCGGGCCAGTTCCTTGAAGGCGCGGCCGGGTTTTTCGGCGCAGTTCAGCGGATCGCCCTGGCCGACGATTACGTCGTAGTACTCGGCCGGAAGGCGGTACATTTCTTAGATGGAGGCATGCCAGAGAATGGCGCCGCCGTCCACCGCCGCCGGTGCCGGATCGTCCTGGGAGAGGGCCGGCACCATCCGGAACGGCTTTCCGAGACGGAGCAGTTTCCCCGCCACCTGGTCGAGCATCTTCTGGGAAATGTCCAGGAAATCCGTCGGATACCCGCCTTTCAGGAGTCGCATGCCCCAGCGGCCGGTGCCGCAGCCGACATCGAGGCAGCGGGTCGAAGTGCTTTTCGGCAGGTAGCGAAGAATGTTTTTCCAGGTAATCGCGAAGACGATTTCCCAATAGGGATCGCCGTCATAGATGGTGTCGTAAAGGCCGGCAACGCGGTCGTGGTATTTCTCGACAGGCGTGCGGTAACGTTTTGCCATGGGTGTTGATTCCCCTCTTTACTTGCTGTTGAATTTTTGGTGGTGTTGGCGTTTTTATACCGGCTCCGCCTCCGCCAAAACCCGTTCACGAAACACTCCCGGTAGCTCGCCTGGAGTCAGTACCGCGACCCGGACGCCAAGCAAATCTTCCAAATCACTTGTGATTCCGCCAAGATCGAACAGCGTTGTCCTCGGCGGTACGTCCACGATGATATCCAGGTCGCTGGATTCCGTGTCGTCACCATGCAGTACCGATCCGAATACGCGCGGGTTGGTGAACCGGTAGCGGTCGAAGAGTTCGCGGACCTGGTGGCGTTTTTGCTGAAGGGCGGCGGACGGTTTCATATTACAGTAACCCATCCCTGCCGGCCCGGGCGATGAACTCGAGAAGCACCTGCTCCATCAGTTTTCCGCTGGCGGCGGCGACGGCGACGATTTCGTCCAGGCTGCACGGGACGAGGGCGTCCGGGAGGCAGACGTCCGTGAGGACGGACATGCCGAGGACGCGCATTCCGGCGTGGACGGCGACGATGACCTCCGGCACGGTGGACATGCCGATGGCGTCGGCACCGATGATGCGGAGCATGCGGTATTCCGCCCGGGTCTCGAGGCAGGGACCGGTCATGGCGGCATAGACGCCGCGCTGGGCCGGGACGTTCTTTTCCCTGGCGATGTCGAGGGCGAGGTCGCAGTAGGGCTGGTAGTAAGGCTCGCACATGTCGGGGAAACGCGGGCCGAGACTCGCGTCGTTCGGGCCGATAAGCGGGTTGACGCCCATGAGGTTGATGTGGTCGTCGATTACCATGATGTCCCCCTTCCGGTGCATCGGATTGAGGGCGCCGCAGGCGTTCGTCACCACCAGGCTGGTGGCGCCGAGGGCGCGGAGGACGCGGACCGGGAACGTCACCTGGTCCAGGCTGTAGCCTTCGTAAAAGTGCACCCGGCCTTCCATCGCCGCGACCGGCACGCCGGAGATGGTGCCGATGATGAGTTGCCCGGCATGGCTGGCGACGGTCGATTCGCCGAATCCGGGGATGTCGGCGTAGGAAATGGCGGTGGCGTCTTCAATGGCGCGGGCGACGCCGCCGAGACCGGTGCCGAGAATGATGCCGACGCGGATGGGCGTGTCCCGGCGGCTATGAATGGCGGCGACGGCGGCGCCGATACGTTCCTGAAGCGGTTGGGTCATGGTGTGTTCTCCATGTTGTGGTTGACGGTCATGTCTGTTCCCGGAATACCGGCGGACGTAAAAGGGCGGTGCGGCGGGCCGGCCAGTGGGCGATTATACCGGCGAATGGGCGAGAAGGAAAGAACTTCGTTCTTGACAAACAATCGGGCGACCGCGATAATCGCTCGCTTACCACTCAGCGGCACCGGTAAAAAACATCCATATACTATCACGGCCGTCCGAATCCGGCCGGGCCCCTGCAAGGGCTGGAGCGCGAACCGGGTCAGGCGGGGAACCGAGCAGCCCTAAGCGAATCCGGTTTTGTGCAGGCAAGCCTGGTCGGATTCGGACGGCCCTTTTTATTCCACGCCCGGCACGGTCCACGTCCCCGGGCTGACGAGGCTACCGTTACCATGTATGAAGTCATGGCCCGCCGCTACCGCCCGGCGCACTTCGAAGACGTTGTCGGCCAGGAACACATCGCCGACACGCTGAAAAACGCCATCGGCCGGGACCGCGTCGCCCATGCCTACATGTTCACGGGCGGCCACGGCTGCGGCAAAACGACGATGGCCCGCATCCTGGCGAAGGCGCTTGTCTGCGAACAAGGCCCGACCGCCCAACCGTGCGGCGTTTGTCCTATCTGCCAGGACGTCGCTTCCGGCCGCGATTCGGATGTTCTCGAAATCGACGGCGCCTCCAATAACGGCATCGAGCAAATCCGCCAGCTCCGCGAACAAGCCTCCTATGTCCCGACCCGGGCCAGGTACAAGATATACATTATAGACGAAGTCCACATGCTGTCGGACGGCGCCTTCAACGCGCTCCTGAAAACCCTCGAGGAGCCGCCGCGACACGTCAAGTTCATCCTCGCCACCACCGATCCGCACAAGGTGCCGGACACGATTCTCTCCCGCTGCCAGCGGTTCGACTTCCGCCTCGTGCCGCAGAACCGATTGGCCGAATTCTTCCGAAAACTGTCGACCCAGGAAGGCGCCGGCATTACGGACGACGCCCTCGACGCGGTGGCGGCGTTCAGCGAAGGATCGGTCCGGGACGGCCTCGTCCTTCTCGATCAGCTCCTCTCCTTTTCGGACGGCGAGGTGACGCGGGAGGACGTGGAGGCAATTCGCGGCGTCGCCTCGGCGGAAAACGTCCAGGGAATTTTCGCCGCCATTAAAACCGGCGATGTCAAAACCGCCCTCCGGATTGTCGACGAGGTGGCGTCCCGGGGCACCAATGTCGGCGACTTTCTCGACCAGCTTATCGGCTACGGCCGGGACATCATGTACCTCGTGGCCGGCGGCGGCATGGACGGCGTCGGCGCCTACGGTCCGGCCCGTGAAGCCTTGTCCAGGCTGGCCCAGGCGACGAGCCTGGAGACGGCGCTTCTCCAGTTGGATGTCCTGACCCAGGCGCGGACGCGGGTCCGGGCCCGGGCTTTGACGAACCCGCTGGTGGCGCTCGAAATGGCGGTGGCGCGGCTGGCCGGTCTCGGCGGCGTGGTACCGGTTGAAAAGATTCTCGCGCATCTGGCCGAACTGCCGGCCGGTTCTCTGCCCGCTCCGGCAGCGGCGGCGGAAACCCAGCCGGTGACAGCGCCGTCGACGCCGGTGGCGGAGCCGTTACGGTCGGCGCCGTCGACCCGGCCGGTGGAGGCGGTTCGTTCTGTCCAGCCGGACATGCCCCGGGAAACGCCGCCGGAACCGGCGGCGGTTACTATTCCCGAGGAAACAGATCCAGGACCGGACGACTTTTCCTATGACTCGTACGAAACGGCGACCGCACTCCCACCGCCGAATCGTGATGCTGCTGCTGTTGTCGATACTGCGGAAATGAACGGCGGAAGCATTCCGACTCATTCCGCGTCGGATACGCCGTCGCCGTTGCCCGATGCCATCGCGGCGGAACCGGAACCGGTGCCTTCCGAACCACCGCCTGACCCGACGGTCCCGTCGACACCGCCACCTCCCACAGCGTCGGCGCCAGAGCCGGTGATGACGCCGTCACCGGCGTCGAGCCAAGCCGCCACCGTGACGAAGGAGCAGGTGGAGGGCGTCTGGTCAAAGATTCTCGACGAGGTGGCGGTCCGTTATCCCGCCTTGATGAACTTTATCCTTCGCCTCAGGCTGGCCGGGGTGGAGGAGGGCAGGATTGTCCTCGCCGGTTCGCGGACCCTCATTGAACCGTGGGAGGACGAACGCCGCCGCGCCCACCTGGAAGAATCGGCCGAGGCGGTGCTTGGCTACCCGATACGATTCCACTTTGTCACGGGCGAAGTGGCGGCGCCGGTCCGTCCTGCCGCTACCCGTCAGGCGCCGAACCGGGCCCGTCCGGAATTTCTCAAAAATAGCGCGGTGGATTTGGTCGAGTCGTTGTTCGAGGGCGTTATTGTCGCCTATCAGGAAAAGACCGTGGCGCCGCCATCCGGGCCGGACGCGGTTGATGATGCGGACGGCGATGACGACGACGATGAATAAAACAGGCGGTAGTTATTGTCCAGTCTTTAAACATGAACGATGCGGAGACACGATGAGCGGACTCGGAAACATGTTCGACCTGATGAAAAACGCCCGGGAAATGATGGGCAAGGCCAAGGAAATGCAGGCGGAAATGGCCAAGGAAACCGCCCAGGGCGAGGCCGGGGCCGGCATGGTGACAGCTACGGTGAACGGCCTTGGCGAACTGGTCGGCCTCAAGTTCGAGGCGTCCGCCGTCGATCCGAACGATCCGGAAATGCTTGCCGACCTCACGATCGCCGCCGTCGCCGACGCCAGGAAAAAGATTAACGATATCAGGCAGGACAAGCTGCGGGAAATGACCGGCGGCGTCGACCTGTCGTCCCTTGGCATCGACCTTGGCGGCATGATGTAGCCGCTGTTATTCGCCGCATCACATCACTACGGCAGCACTCGGGTACCCGGCTACCGGAAGCGCTTCGCCGGTACGCCTCACTCCGCCGGCGCGACGTCCCGGTGCATGCGAAAATACGTCGCATCCCCGATCTGCAAATCCCCACTGACTACAAACCCGAGGCGTTCATAGAGGGCGCGGACGCGATCCTTGTTCTTCGAAACGAGGAGGCTCAGGCGTGAAAACCCGAGGTCGCGGGCGCGTTCCTCGGCCGCTTCGATGAGGGCGCTTCCGACGCCCCGGCCGCGAAAATCCGGATCGACGCCCATGGTCGACAGGTAGTAGGTGCCGGGCTCGCCTTCGCTGTAGAGGCGGTCAATGACGCGGCCACGGCCACGGATATCGTTGATGAGCAGGGTATCGAGGCCGGCCTGTTTGTCGGCCGGGAAGCCGATAAGGGAACCGGCCGGACGGCCGTCAAGTTCGGCGACGAGGTTGTGCGATAGGGAATAGCGGTTTTCGATTGGTGACGTGACCCAGCCTTCAAGGATTGCCTGGGATGCCTCCGGGTCGGTTGAACCGGTCATGAACTCGACCATCTCGCTTTCCGCCATCCAGATGAACCGGGCGATGGCGGCGGCGTCTTCCCGCCTGGCCGGACGGATTTGCATAAGACCCTCCTGGGACCGAAACATTCAGTCCCGACAACGAACCACCGGACAAGACACTGTCCGCCCGCCACCTATTTATTAAAGCGAATAACCACGATGTCGCCGTCCTGGACGACGTAATCCTTGCCTTCGACCCGGAGCTTGCCGGCCTTGGTGACGGCGGCTTCGGAGCCGAGGGCGATGAGGTCGTCGTAGGTCATCACTGCCATCCGGATAAAACCGTGTTCCATGTCGGAGTGGATTTTGCCGGCGGCGCGGGGCGCCTTGTCCCCGGCGTTGCAGGTCCAGATATGCACTTCCTTCGGGCCGGCGGTGATGAAGTTGACGAGGCCAAGCGTCCGGTAGGCCGCCTGGATAAGCCGTTCCATCGACGATTCGGCCAGGCCGAGTTCGGCGAGGAAGACCTTCTGATCTTCCGGGTCGAGCTGGGCGATGTCGGCCTCGTCCCGGCCGCAGACGGTGACGCATTCGGCCTTTTCCGTGGCGGCGACGTCCCGGAGGGCGGCGGTGTATGTATTGTCGGCGTCGGCCGGCGTCTTCAGGTTGGCGACGTAGAGGACCGGCTTCAGGGAGACGAGGTTGCAGTCGAAGATGGCGGCGAGATCGCGTTCTCCCAGGTTCATCTTGCGGGCCGGGACGCCATTGTCGAGCTGTTCCTTCACCATTTCCAACCCGGTGAGGTCGCGGCGGGCGTCGGCGTCGCCGCTCTTGGCTTTTTTGGCCAGACGGTCGATCTTGTTCTGCACGGTCTGGGCGTCGGCGACGACCATTTCGAGGTCGATTGTCTCGACGTCCCGGGCCGGATTGATATTGTCGTATTCATGCGGGAGGGAGTCGTCCTCGAAACAGCGGACAACGTGGATGACCGCGTCCACGTCCTTGATGTGGGCGAGAAGCTTCGACCCGCGCCCGCCGGCGGCGGTGGAGCCGGCCTTGAGGCCGGGGATGTCGACGACTTCCATCTGGGCCGGAACGATCTTGGGCGCGTTGTACATGGCCACGAGCGGCGCGATGCGGCTGTCCGGCACGGAGACGGTGGCGCGGTTGGCTTCGTCCTTGCCGAACGAGGCGGCGCCGGCGGCGGTGATGGCGTTGAAGATGGCGGTCTTGCCGACACCGGGAAGACCGACGATACCGCAGATAAAGCTCATTCCAGAAGTCCTTTTCCCTCGCGGGAGGCGTTTCAGCGCTGTAGTACGCGCCGAGTACGTTGAAACAAAACGATGCGCAGTTCCGGCTGGAATGCGCATCGAACAGAATAGTTGTTTACTATTAAACCCGATTCCATGACATGCTGTCAAGGCTGTGCGGAATGCCTACGCGGCGATGCCGGCGCGGGCCTGCGTTTCTTCTTCCAGTTCCCGGACAAATGTCGACGGCCGGAGGACGACGACGAGGGCGTCCCTGCCGTCGTGGAGGGCGACCTGGTGCATTTCGAAGCACTCGCGGCGGGCCGCCGCCGGGTAGTCGCAGGCGCCGAGGGCGGGCCATTGGCGGCAGGCCCGGCGCCAGAGGTGCTGGACCCAGGCGGAGGCTTCGGCGTCGCCAATTTTTGTTTGCAGGTCGGCGTAGCCGTCGCCGGTGTCGACCTCGAAGGCCCAGGACGGCAGCGCTTCCGGATAGGAAATTTCACGGATATTGGTGCCGGATTCGAAATGGCCGCCGGCGGAGATGTTCATGTGTATTTCCCGCCACAACGCGTCTTCCCGGGCGCAGGTCGTCGGCGCCGGGCCGTTTATGAAGATGCGGACATAGGGCAGGCGGAGATAGTAACTGGGCGATCCGAGCCAGTCGCCGGTGAACAGCCAGCGTTTGACATGGGCCGGCCACTCCCGGGGCAGCGGGCGAGGGTGAGGCGGGTGGCGAAGCCGCGGCGGGTGGCGTCGTCCATCCGGAACCAGAGCCGAAGAAACAGGTTGCCGCCGGCCTGGCCGCAGGCGGCGCCGGCGAGGAGGGCCGGAAGCATGACGCCGCCAATCAGGTAGTACGGCGACACTTCCGGGTTCAGGTGGACAATGCCGACCGCGATCAGCCCGGCGACGGCGATGACGCCGACAAAGGTAGAGACAGCCACCGTTGTCCGTTGGAGCAGGGCGGTCAGGCGGTGGCGGCTGGAGTTGAGGCGGTCGTAGATGCGGCGCCAGTCGTCCGGTTCGGCGCCGGAGACCACGGCGATACGGACCGGCGAATGGCGTTTCAGGGCGGTTGATTCCACAGCGGTAGACATGGTGTGCCCTCCTTTTCGGCACGGCGATGGGGAAACGACAATCCCGCCCTTCACTTTCCGAAAACGCGGCCGGCCTTTCCGGGATTTTTCCAAAAACCGGGAAAGTTTTGTAGAGCCGTCCAGCCTGGTGCAACCGAACGGATGTTCTTTCCAATGGATTTATTGGCTGGAATATGTCATAGTTCAGGGGGGTGGGCGAGCGAAGCTGGTCGCTCCGTGGAACAAAAATCGAGGAAATGCAATGGTATTGCCACAAGACAGAAAAGGAAGTAAGGGCCCGAATGACAAACGCTTCGAGAGAGAAGAAATGGGCGCCTTGCTCCGGATGTTCTCCAACCTCGGCATAACCGTGGCGGTGGGGATTGTGGCGGCGTTTCTCCTTGGCATATGGCTTGACAACAAGTTGGTGGAAATGGGGTACGTTACCCGTGGCGCTGTTCGTATACTCTGTACCCTCGGCGGCCTCGGACTGACGTTGTATTGGGCGTATCTTCGGATTATTAAACACCTTAAAACTTTTGAACGAAACGTCGAAAAAAAGCCGCCAGCCGACGACGACGTCTGAGACGGCGACGCGGTTTGCCGATCCCTGCCGGTTCAATGCTGGTCAGGATTGGTCGGATTCGGTTATAAACAGCGTGCTATCATGGTGGTTTTATCGTTCTTCAGAGTTCCATCTTGTTTTGGAATAATCGTTCCAGTATAGTGGCATACGCTTTCCCGAGTTGGGAAGGCGATCTTTTTTGTTTAGAGGCGGTTATGACGGTGTGGCGAAAACGTAGCGAATGGACGCACGGATGCGAGTGGGATTAAACAGGATCAACAGTTGGTTCGCCAACCTTATCAAGCGGATGCTGTGGAATCCGCAACTCAAGGCTGTCCGGAACGGCCTGACCCTCACGCTGCCCCTGGTCATGGCAGGGTGCGTGGCGGTATTGTTGGCCAATTTCCCCGTTGAGGGGTACCAGCGGTTTATGGTGGACACATTCGGGCCAGGCTGGCGCAACCTGAATGTCCATATCGCCGACGGCACGTTCAGCATCCTGTCCATCATTATCCTTCTGACCATATCCTT
Organism: Planctomycetota bacterium; assembly: GCA_020860865.1. GTDB lineage: Bacteria > Planctomycetota > SZUA-567 > SZUA-567 > SZUA-567 > JAJBSZ01. Next base: position 17,585 of record JAJBTL010000436.1, read on the forward strand.
CAGTCTGGCCGAACATCACAACCACGTCAACCTGACGTCAAAGGTCCATCCGGCCATTGTCGCGCTTATTAGCCTCGGCTGCCTTATTTCACTTATTCAACCCTATTCCCTCGTTTCCGTCGGCGGCGACAGTCCACCGCCGGGACTGGGCTTGCCGTATTTCTGGCTGGGGATTCACGGGTTGTTCATTTCCATTCTCGTGGCGCTGGTGTCGGCGAACCTGTTTTTCCGCCTGGCCCGGGTGCGCTGGCTGTCCGTGTCATTCTTTTCGGAAGAGGCGGACCCGTCCATTTCCGCCGCCTTCAGCGCCATGTTCCCCGGCATGCTGACGATTGTCATCTTTGCTTTCTTCAAGTATTTCTCCCAGGAAATGGGCATTGAAAGTATCAATCAGACCGTCTACGACATGCTCTCGGCGCCCTTCGCCCGGATGGGGAACACCTTCTCCACCGCCATGTTCTATACCTTCATCCGGCACCTGTTCTGGTTCTTCGGCATCCACGGCACCAACCTGCTGGAGCCGGTGACCACGAGTATCTACGTGCCGGCCATGGACGAAAACATCGCCGCTATCGCCGTCGGCCTGCCGCCGCCGAACGTGTTCACGAAGACATTTTTCGACGCCTTCCTCGCCATGGGCGGAAGCGGGGCGACCCTCTGCCTCTTAATATGTATTTTCCTGTTCAGCCGGCGCGGATCGATGAACCGGGTGGCGCAGTTGTCCGTCCTCCCGGCCCTGTTCAACATCAACGAAATCGTCATGTTCGGCCTGCCGATTGTCCTGAACCCGGTTCTTCTTATTCCGTTCCTGGCCGTGCCGCTGGTGCAGTGCGTCATCACCTACGGCGCCATGACGAGCGGTCTGGTGCCGTTCACCATTCGCGTCATCGACTGGACGGCGCCGCCGTTCATCAGCGGCATCGCCGCCACCGGCTCGTATTCGGGCGCGGTGCTGCAACTGGTCAACCTCGTCGTCGGCATCGCCATCTACCTGCCGTTTGTCAGAATTGCCGAGGCGATGAAGGCGGAGGCGTTCAACCAGGCATTCAAGGAATTGATGCCGGGCTATGCCGAAGGCGCCGGGACGGCGGAGCATGTCCTGTCCGGCGAAGCCAAGGCCCTGTCCGCCTCTCTGACGCACGACCTGTCCCAGGCGGTCGAGCGGAACGAACTGTCCCTCGAATACCAGCCGCAGGTCGAGAGCACGACCGGCGTCGTCTTCGGCGTCGAAGCGCTGATGCGTTGGGATCATTCGCATCTTGGACGGATTCCGCCCGGGCTCTTCATCACGCTGGCGGAGGACGCGGGCCTTATCAAACAACTGGGCAATTGGGCCCTGGAGGAGTCCTGTCGCCAATGGGCGGAATGGCGCAAGGCCGGGGTCGACGTCGTCATGTCCGTGAACCTCTCCGTTCGGCAACTGGACGACGACGCCATAGTCGAGGAAATCCGCGAACGGGTGGAGCGATTCGGCATTCCGAAAGGCCGCCTCGAGGTCGAGGTCACCGAGTCCGCCGCCCTTGGCGGCAGCAGCCGGTCGGAACTGTTGCACCGCATCCACTCCCTTGGCGTGTCATTGGCCATCGACGACTTCGGCATGGGCCACAGCTCCCTCGTCTACCTGAAACAGTTCCCGGTGGACACGATTAAAATCGACCGGGTGTTGTCGAAGGACGTGACGACGAACCGCTTCTCGACGGAAATCATCTCGACGATTTCCGAACTGTGCCGCTCCCTCGGTATCCACACGCTAGTGGAATATGTGGACAATGTCGAACAGCTCAAGGTCCTCCAGGGCCTCGGCTGCACGCGGATTCAGGGCTGGCTCTATTCGGCGTCTCTGCCGCCGAACACCTGCCTCGACTTCATCCGGAAGGGCGCCCCGGTCTATTAGGCGTGTAGCCAAAAAAACGAAACCTCGCTATACTCATCTGGCTCTTCTGAAAAGCGGACTTAAAGTAATTGAAGAAATTCTGTGAAAATCCGGGTTAGGCGCTGTAAGGAGCGGTAGGGTGATTTTTCCGGTGGTTTGGAAAAAGCGCCCGCGAGCGACTGGATGCGACTAACCCGGAATTTTCACGAAAATTCTTAAATTGCTATAGACGTCGGACCATTCGACAACCCCATGAGGATACGTGATGACTGCGACCATGAAAGACCAGTGGCGGGCGGCGCGGGAAAAGGCGGCTTTCCTTGCCCTCGAGGACGGAACCATTTTTCGCGGCTATTCGGTCGGCGCCGACGTCGACCGGCCGGGCGAAGCGGTCTTCAATACCGGCATGACCGGCTATCAGGAAATCCTCTCCGACCCGTCCTACGCCGGACAGTTCGTCTGCCTCACCGCCCCGGAAATCGGCAACTACGGCATCACGCCGGACGACATGGAGTCGGAAAAGTTCTTCGCCTCCGGCCTGTTGGTCCACCGCGTGTCGTCGCCGTCCAACTGGCGGTCGCGGGAACATCTCACAGGAGCGCTTCAGGCCCGTGGCACTCCAGCCCTGGCCGGACTCGACACCCGTGCCCTCACGACCCACCTCCGGGACAGGGGCGCGATGAAATCGTACATGGCCGTCACCGGCACGGTGACGCCGGACGAGGCCGTCACCCGCGCCCGCGAGTGGGAAGGACTGACCGGCCAGGACTATGTCGCCCGCGTCACGACAGGCGAAAATTACCGCTGGGACACGGACAACAGCCGCACCACCACCTTCCCGCACCGGGACGAAATCCTTCCGCCGGCCGACCACTGGGTCGTCGCCTACGACTTCGGCATCAAGTGGAACATCCTCCGCTGCCTCCGCCGCTGCGGCCTCGCCGTCACCGTCGTGCCGGCCCGGACGCCGGCCGCCGATGTCCTCGCCATGAAGCCGGACGGCGTTTTCCTGTCGAACGGCCCGGCCGATCCGGCCGCCGTCACCTACGCCTCGGACGCCATCCGGGAACTCCTCGGGAAAATTCCGCTTCTTGGCATCTGCCTCGGCCACCAGCTTCTCGGCATCGCCCTTGGGGGAGAAACGTACAAGCTCCCGTTCGGCCACCACGGCTGCAACCATCCGGTCAAGGACGTGGCGCGGAACCGCACCCTCATAACGTCCCAAAACCATAACTACGCCCTCCGGGCCGAATCGATCCCGGACAGCGTGGCGGAAGTCACCCATGTCAGCCTGAACGATTCGTCGGTGGAAGGGCTCCGGAGCCGGAATCATCCGGCCTTTTCCGTTCAGTTCCACCCGGAAGCCGGTCCCGGCCCGCACGATGCCTTCGACGTCTTCAAGACGTTCCACGCCATGATCGGTGAATGGCTGCGGACGAAGTAGTCGTTATTGACACTTTTATACACATAATCACGAGGACCGGTCGCCGCTATTGTCGCTGATAGTGACAAGGGAGCGGCCGATCCGGTTCGATTTCGATTTGGAAAAAAATGGCATGACAGACAGCGACAACGCCACCGCCTCACCCGGAGCGACCACTCCCGAACTTCCCCAACCGTCCTACGCCGAGGCCATCGCCCGCGACCTGTCCATCCGGACGAACCAGGCCGATGCCGTTCTCGCCCTCCTGGCCGAGGACGCCACCGTGCCGTTTATCGCCCGCTACCGGAAGGAAGCCACCGGCGGCCTCGACGAAACCGTCATCGCCGCTATCCGCGACCGCCATACCGCGCTGGAGGCGCTGTTCGATCGGAAAAAAGCCATTGTCAAATCCCTGGCCGAACGCGACCTCCTGACGCCGGACCTGTTCGCCGCCGTCCGCGCCGCCGACACCATGGTCTCTCTCGAAGACGTTTATCTCCCGTACAAGCCGAAGCGCCGCACCCGGGCCATGATGGCCAGGGAACGCGGCCTCGAACCGCTGGCCCACCGCCTTCTCGAGCAAAAACCGGACTGCAACCCGCGAGCCGAGGCGGTTGCCTTTGTCGATGCGGAAAAGGGCGTCCCCGACCCGGACGCCGCCCTCGCCGGCGCCATGGACATCATCGCCGAAACGATGGCCGAGGACGCCGCCACCCGTGGCGATCTCCGGGAACTGTTCTGGCACCGTGGCACCCTGGCCGCGACGGTTGAGCCGGGGAAGGAAGAGGCCGGCGCCAAATTCCGCGACTAGTTCAACTGGCACGAGCCGGTCAAGAACGCGCCGAGTCACCGCGTCCTTGCCCTGTTCCGTGGGGAAAAGGAAGGCATCCTTAAACTCACCCTGCAACCGCCGGAGGAGGAGGCGCTCCGCCTTATCCGCCGCCGCTGGGTCAAGGGTCGCAGCCCGGCGACGGAACTCGTCGACGCGGCGGTGGCGGACGGTTATGCCAGGCTGGCGGCGCCGTCCCTCGAGAACGAAACGCGGGCCGAAGCAAAACGTCTCGCGGACGAAGAAGCCATCCGCGTTTTCGCCGAGAACCTCCGGGAACTGTTACTCGCTCCGGCCCTCGGCGGCAAGGTCGTCCTCGCCCTCGACCCGGGTTTTCGCACCGGCGCCAAAACCGTCGTCCTCGACCGCCAGGGAAAGCTTCTCCACGACACTGTCATCCACCCGACCACCGGCGCCAAGGCCCGGGACGAGGCTGCCCGTGTGGTCCGGGAACTTGTCGATCGCTACGCGGTCGAGGCCATTGCCATCGGGAACGGCACGGCCAGCCGGGAGACGGAGGCGTTTGTCCGTGAACTCGGTTTGCCGTCGTCCGTCGTCGTCGTGGTCGTGAACGAATCCGGCGCGTCCGTCTACTCCGCCTCCGACATCGCCCGCCAGGAGTTTCCGGACAAGGACGTCACCGTCCGGGGGGCGGTCTCCATCGGCCGCCGTCTGATGGACCCGCTGGCCGAACTGGTGAAAATCGATCCGAAAGCCATCGGCGTCGGCCAGTACCAGCACGACGTCCAGGAAAAAGCCCTCCGCGCCGCGCTTGACGACATGGTCATGTACTGCGTCAACGCCGTCGGCGTCGAGGTGAACACGGCGTCGGCGCCGCTCCTGTCGTATGTGTCCGGCCTCGGCCCGGCCCTGGCCAAGAACATTGTGAAATACCGTGACGAAAACGGCCCCTTCGCCAGCCGGGCCGCTCTCAAGAAAGTGCCGCGCCTTGGGCCGAAAGCGTTCCAGCAGAGCGCCGGATTTCTCCGCGTCCGGGGCGGCAAAAACCCCCTCGACGCCAGCGCCGTCCATCCGGAACGCTACCAGCTCGTCGCCACCATGGCGGCGGATTTGGGCAGCACGGTCGAAGACCTTATCCGGAACGACGACCTCCGCCGCCGCATCGACCCGAACCGCTACGTCGGCCCCGATGTCGGCCTCCCGACCATCTCGGATATCCAGGCCGAACTGGCCAAGCCCGGCCGCGATCCCCGGGCGGCGTTCGAAGTGTTTTCGTTCGCGGACGGCATACACGAACTGGCCGATGTCAAACCGGGGATGGTGCTCCCCGGGATTGTCACGAACGTCACCAATTTCGGCGCCTTCATCGATGTCGGCGTCCACCAGGACGGCCTCGCCCACATCAGCCAGCTCGCCGACACCTTTGTGAAAAACCCGGCCGACGTTATCCGCGTCGGCGAACGGGTCAAGGCCCGGGTGCTCGAGGTCGATCTTGACCGGCGGCGGATATCGCTGTCCCTGAAGACCCGGTAAAAGCGGAAGGAGAACGCATGGCGGAATCGGACGACCATAAGGCGCTCAGGAAAAAAGCGACGCAGGTCGACAAGGCGTTGGCGAGAGCCTACCCGGACGCCGGCTGCGCCCTCCATTTCATGGACCCCCTCCAGTGCCTCGTCTCGACCATCCTTTCGGCCCAGACAACGGACAAGTCCGTGAACGAATGCACGCCCGGCCTGTTCGCCGCCTTCCCGGATGTCGACGCCCTCGCGGCTGCCGATCCGGAAGCGGTCGAACCGTATATCCGCCGCCTCGGCCTCTACCGGGCTAAAGCCAAAAACGTCGTCCTCACCGCGCAAAAACTCCGGGACGAATTCGGCGGTGTCGTGCCGGATACGATTGACGAACTCGTCACCCTGCCGGGCGTCGGCCGGAAGACGGCGAACTGCGTCGTCCTCAATGCCTACGGGAAACCGGGAATCATGTGCGACACGCATTTCTGCCGCGTCACCCGCCGCCTCGGCTTTCACCATCTCGACGACCCGGTCAAAATCGAGTTCGTCATGGCGGATCTCCTGCCGCCGAAAAAGTGGGGCGACTTTTCCCACCGGGTCATTATCCACGGCCGGGAAATCTGCCATGCCCGGAAGCCCGAGTGCGGCCGCTGCCCGCTTGCCCGCTATTGCGACTTTCTCCTTGAGAGCGGAGGCACTTCGTAGTATTCTTATACGGTGTAGATTGCCGGAGCATCCGGCAGAAGAGCGGGGACGGAAATCGCGGCGCTGAAAACGCCGGACGTTTCCGGCCGCTCATGGTCAACAGAACAGGGTCTTGCCGGGTGGCAACGCGGACGCCAGTATGGCGCGTCGGTTTTGCCTCCCGGCCAGCCCCTCTTTTTCTCTCTGTTGCCGCCTGTACGTTGGATAGCGAAATAACGCCGCCATGGGCCGCCAGGCCGCAGCGGGACGGCGTTTTTTCCCTGAACCCGAAACGGCGAAGGAATAATGAGAGCAGCGGAACTGGATACCCGTAAGTACCGATC
>JAJBTL010000248.1 GCA_020860865.1 Planctomycetota bacterium
ATTCAGATACCGTCCATGTTATATCATTGATAAGCCTATTGTCAAGGCCATTTTCGGAAAACGGCGGAAAAACGCCGGCGTCAAATTATTGCACCAACATTGCCTCGTCCACACTTTTCGCCGTTTCCGCGCCCATCAGTTGCTCGGCCAGGGCCAGGCCGAAATAGACCGCCGTTCCCGGTCCACGGCTCGTGGTGACCGTGCCGTCGACGACGACCCGCTCCGGAACGAAGGTGACGCCTTCCGGGAACATTTTTTCCATCCCGGCGTAGCAGGTGGCCCGCTTGCCGTTCAGGATGCCCCAGGCGCCAAGGGTGAATACCGGCGCGGCGCAGATGGAGGCAATGAGCTTGCCGTCGTTGAACATTTTGGTGGTCAGGGCCTTGGCCGTCTCGGACTCGCCGATGTTTTTCGACCCGGGCATGCCGCCCGGCAGGACAATCATGTCGAAGTCGCCCTGGATGGCGGATAGTTCCACGTCGGCGACGTAGGGAACGCCGTGCGCGCCGGTGACGGTTTTACCGCCGATGGACGCGGTCGTGACCTCGACGCCGGCCCGACGGAGAACGTCGACCGGGGTGACGGCCTCGACTTCCTCGAAACCTTCGGCAAACACCACCACAGCTTTTTTCGTCATGGTATATCCTTTCAAAAAAGGGGGTTGTCGCGCCCTATTGTACGGGAAAGCCGGGCCTTTGTCAAAAAAAACGCCCCGGACGCGGAGTCCGGAGCGGGTGGCGTACCTGTACGCGGAGCGGATGGACGAACACGCCGCCGCCGTGCGGTCAAGGGAAAAACATTCCGGAAGGCCGGATCGCGTCCGGGGAGGACGTGACGATTTCATCATCCGGGTGGTGCATACTGAGGCGCGCTGAAGATTCGGTCATTTAATCCTGTAACCTCCATGCGCGCTTCAGGCTTGGGATTTACGTCTCCCGAAAGGTAAAATGGCTTTCGTGTAGTCACTATGGTTACTGGTGTTTTCGTAATGATACCCGCGTCTTTCCCGGGTTCGCACCGGACAGCCAGTCGTTCAGGAGGGCGGACCAGCGTTCGTCCAGACGCATGTCCGGGCCGATTGTAACGAACGGGGAATCCGAATAGCCGCCGACCGAAATGACCTCGAGGCCGCTCAGGTCGTAGGGTTCGAGAAATTCCGCCACCGCCGCCGGCGCCGCGTTGTAAAACCCGATCTCCAGCCGGTCGCGGCTGTAGGTGCGGACGCGGAGGTTCCGCCGTGGGCCGCGAATCCAGAAGTAATACTTGTTGTTCCAATTGACCGTAAACGTCGATTCCTTGGTCGCCTTCAGGATGTCGTCCATGATGGCGACAAGCCTCGGATTGAGGCGTTCGGCATGATAGGCGCGGCCCTTGATGCGCCAGGGCTCTATCTGTTCCGTCGCCTTCGGCTGTTCTGACGAGTCCACCGCCGGGTCGGTCTTCGGGACAACCTGTTCGGCGAAAAACACGTCCTGGCCGCCGACAATAAACTTCCGGTAACGGAGGCCGATGGCGTTGACGCCGTGGTGGTTCATCCATTCGATAACGCCGACCAGGCGGGAACTGAAGCCTTCGGCGGCGATGATTATCCGCTGCGAATTGTTGACGAGAGAGAAAAAGTCCTCGGCGTCGCGTTCGAAGGCGGCGGCAAGGAGGCTGGCGATTTCCACCGAATCCTCGGACATCTCGACGTCCATGTCCTCCCACAGGCGGCGAAGCTGTTCATTGGCCGGACGGTCGATAAAATTCCGGGCCAGCCGGCCAATGTCTTCATTGGATACCTGCGCCAGGTGGGCGGCGAGTTGGAGCGTGGCGATCTGCTGGTCGATGTCGGCGACGCCCATCGCTATTGTGACGGCGGCGCAACGGCCGATGGAATCGATTGCCACCATTGTTTCATCGCCGGGTTGGCAGATGGTGGGGAAGTCTTCCGCCTCGGCCACGACCACCAGGGGCTCCCCGAGGAAATGCGGTTGGATCTTTACCCGTCTCTTGATATCCTGCAAACCTTCTTCATCAACGGGAAGGGAAGAGACTTCCTGAAAGACGCGTCCCGATCCCGTATACATTTTGCTCATACACATCTCCACCACGCGATCAGACAGATGATCGCGTTTTTTCTAATCCCGCTAAAGGCGGTAGACCATAGTTTAGGGTCGCGACAACGCTTAGTCAAGGCGCAGAATGGCGGGTTTTCGCTGTTTCCGGTCATGGTTGAGGCTTGATAATCAGGAATTTAGACCCGACGATTCAGTAAATGGCTGATGTAACATTTGGCGAATTTCCATACAATCAAATTGGACATGATGGTTTGGCAAAAAGCCGGATTGTTGTTTCAGATTATGGATAAAATGGTACTAATTGGTGGTATAAACCCTCTCTCTATGAGTCATCGATGAAGTATGAAGATGGTGAAAAGAGAGTTGGACAACCTCTGTGAGGAGAGAATCATGTATAAGCGACTTACTGTTTTGGGACTTTTGGCCCTGACCGTGACTGTTTTCGCCGCTCAACCGGTCGCGGCCGGTCATGCCGAGGTGCGGCTGGCGCCGCTTGGCCGGTCGGTATCGCCGCCGCGCCTGAATCGGAAAGAGGGCTGGCTGACCATTTCGAACCGCGATTGGCAGGACTATACCGTCCGGGTCGAAAAGGAACGGGTATTCGTCACCCCGGGCGGCGGCTACAACCGGTACGGCTATAACGGCGGCTACGGCGAGGTGACGGTGCCGTCCGGGTCCACCATTACCCTGGCGGTGGAAAAGGATACCTATAAGGTCTATGGCACCAACGGCGACAAGGTCAATGCCAAGGTCAGGGAAGGGCGGACGACGACCATTTCCCTCGAGCCGTTCGCCGTCGTTGACCACGGCCTGGAG
>JAJBTL010000416.1 GCA_020860865.1 Planctomycetota bacterium
GGCTGGTATTTTTTCAGCCGGTACACGAGATCGCATCGGGGACAGGCAAGTCTAACCGGTTCTTCCACAGCCGCTTCTCCCGGAACCACCACGCCGCAGCCGGACGGCGTTACGGCGCATCAATATAATGATATAGTGACCGCCTCGCCGGGACGCCCGGCCAGACCGCCAATCAAAGCCACGACCTTACCATTAAAACCAGAGGTGTGTCAACTCGAATCGTAAAAAAGTACACTGCGCGGCACGAGGGCAGCCGCCGCTGTCGGGAGCAGTTTTTCCCTATCAATAGATAATTGAATAAACCATCCCCGCCAAACGCCGCCCGCTCAGATCCGGAGCGGCTTCAGCGCGTCGAGGATTTCCCCCGGGTTCGCTTCCGGGCCGACGCCGGCGATGCGGGCCCGCGTCGTCTTGCCGGGCGCCGCCTTTTTCCCCACTTCGGTATAGAAAGCGTTGGCGTCGGCGGCGTTCCGGCCGAAGGCGTGTTCGGCCCCTTCCGACTCCCGGCCGAGGCCGAGGGCGCGTTCCAGCGTGGCATGGCCGTAAAGCCAGAAGGCGGAATCGGCGAATTCGCGGAAATAGGCCGCCAACTCGGGCGCGTCGAAGGCGTCGACGAATTTCTGTTTCGGGCCGTCCATGGCCGAACCGGCCAGCACCTTGAGGTTCCGCTCGGCCGCGCCTTCCATCAACACCCGGAGGTGGGCGAGGCAGGCGGCCTTGCAGTCCTGATCCTGGACGTTCCAGTAGGTGTCCGGGTAGACGGCGAGGGCGCGGACGCCCCACGAGAGCGCCTGGTCGAGGAGGATTTCCGGTTCCGCCTCCATCCCTTCCCGGTCGCCGCGCCAGACCAGGCAGGGAACGGCCCCAGCCTCCCGGACAGCGGTGAAAAAGTCGTCAATGACCGGATAGTCTCCCGGCCCCGGCGTGTCCGGCGCCAGGTTCTGGAGCTGTTCCTCGAGGGCGAAATGGAACGCGTCCGGGTCGCCGAGAAGCTGCTCCGTTTCCGGCGGGCCTTTCCCGAGAACGTCGGCCCAGAAAACGGACAGGTCCGCCAGTTCCGGGAAGGGCGTCAAGGCTTTCGCGCCGTACGCCCGGGCGATGTGGGCCGGGGTGGCGTTGCCGCCGGCGGTGAGGGGGACGACGTCGGCGTCGAAGTCGACGCTCACCGGGGCGAGGAGGGAATTCAGCTTTTCCACCATGCGGAGATTGCGCCGGCGGGCGTGCTCGGGTATGGTGGTGATGGCCTGACCGGCGTGGCAGTCCAATTTCGGCACCCGGGGAATCCCGGCTGCCATGACCCGGAGGTGCCCGGGCCGGCCGGGGAGATTGTAAATCGCGTCCGGATGGGCCTTGTCGTAGACGGTCGTCGTCATGGACACGGTGGTGCGGATACGAAGGTAGTCGCCGGCGGTGTGCATTTCGCCAAGGGCGCCCAGGTTGTCCCGGTCGGCCGACCCGATGACGGACAGGCCCCGGACAACCGCTTCCCACACGAGGCGGGACGGGGAATAGCCTTCCTGCGAAAATGAAAAGAAGGTCCGGGCCAGCACGTTGACCCAGCCCGTCTCCTGTGGCCGGGTGATGGAACCGTCCTCGAAGGATTGCACCGCTTCGTCGAGGGCGCGGCGGCGCTCGTCCCGGAGGCGGGAACTCATGGCCTGCAACGTCATGGGTATCGTACCCATGGCCCGGCTGCGGACAGAGGCGTTGGCACGTTGGACCAGGGCGCCGGTTTTCTTGGCGGCGGGTGTATTTTCAGCCATAATGTCTCCGGACAAATCGTTGAGTGTTCACTTAGTAATCAGGCAAGTATAGCGGAATTACACAAATGACGCAATTTTCTCCCCACGTTCGTCAACGCCAACCGACGCGCCGCGTCATGGTCGGCACTGTCCCGATTGGCGGCGGCGCCCCGGTGACGGTGCAATCGATGACCCGTTCCCCCATCGAAGACACGGACGCCAACCTCCGGGAACTCGCCGCCGCCGCCGAACTCGGCTGCGACATTTCCCGCGTCGCAGTGCCCAGTGCCGACGCCGCGCCGTGGTTCGGGAAAATCGCCGCCCGGTCGCCGCTGCCGCTTGTCGCGGACACCCATTTCGACTACCGGTCGACCCTCGCCGCCATCCGGGAAGGCGCGGCCAAGATTCGTATCAACCCGGGGAACATGCCGGCGGACGGGCTTGAACGGGTGGTCGATGCCGCCGGCGAACGCGGCATCCCGATCCGTATAGGCGGTAATTCCGGATCAATTCTCCATCGGGACCAGGCGACCGGCCGCGAAGCGGATCCCGAGAACAACCGCTCCGACGCCACCGATCTCCCGACCCGCCTGGCCCACGACGCCCTGGCCTGGTCAAAGCGCATCGAGGCAATGGGGTTCAGGGACGTCGTCATTTCCGTCAAGGCGCGGGACGCGTGGGGAACGGTCCGCGCCAACCGCCTCCTGGCGGACAGCGGTTTTCCCCTCCATCTCGGCGTCACCGCCGCCGGGGACAGCCGGTCGGCGTTACTGAAGTCCGCCGCCGCCGTCGGGTCGCTTCTTCTTGACGGCATCGGCGACACTATCCGCTTCAGCTTCACGGGTGACGCCCCCGGTGAAGTCGCCGCCGCCCGCGACCTTCTCCGGTCACTCGATCTCCGTCGAGACGGCGTCGATGTCTTTTCCTGCCCCGCCTGCGGCCGGGCCCGGGTCGACCTGGCCGGCCTGGCGGCCGAGGTGCGGGAACGCCTCGGCCATATCCAGGCGCCCCTGTCCATCGCCGTCATGGGCTGCGAAGTGAACGGTCCCGGCGAAGCCCGCGATGCCGATGCCGGCCTCGCCTTCCCGGATGGCGGCGAGGGTCGACCGGTAGTCGAAATGGGTGTCCGCGAC
>JAJBTL010000234.1 GCA_020860865.1 Planctomycetota bacterium
ACACCCGTCCGCGCCCGGCCCGGCCGGTCGCTCGGAAGGTTCCGCCGCAATCTGTAACACGGTGGCGTGAGTGGAGAAACGGCGCGGCCGACGCAGAGCGTGAACCACACCGATTCACCTAGGCACCGGCATTATCACATAGAAAAAGGCGCCCGTAAAGGGGTGCCCTTGGCGAATTTTACATTTTCCCGCGTACAACGGAACCGGTTCGACGTTCCACTTACTCGGCGGGTGTGACCGGGGCGGTATCCTCGGCGGGAGCGCTAGGCGCGACCGGGGCAGCGTCTGCGGCCGGAGCAACCGGAGCGGCCGGAGCGGCCGGCGCGGTTTCTTCCACCGGCGGGATTGGCGCGATGGGCGCGGCCGGCGCGCTATCACCGGTCGTTTCCGGACGGAGCGATTCGGCCGGAGCGGCGTCGCCGCCGTCTTCGGGACGAAGGACGCCGGACGTCACCACCGGGCCGGCGGCCGGGGCGGTTTCTTCCAGCACCTGGCGCGGATTGATCGGGCCAATGCCGGACGGGATGCTCGCGTCGGCCCGGGTGTTATGGAAATAGAGGTTGATGCCGACACACATGATGACAAAGAAAACAAACAGGTACGCGGTCATCCTCCTGAGCGGATTCTTGGCGCCCATGACGCCGTCCATGTCGGTTGACATGCCGGTAAGGCCGCCGCCCTTGCCTTCCTGGAGAAGGACCATGCCGACAATAAGGAAGGAGATAAAGAAAAAGACCAGCAAAAGGAAAACACCCACGTAAATCCCTCCAGATAAAAAGTCAAGTCGGCGATTCCTCGCCGACAACGCCCCAGTGCCTCCGGAACCATGCCCGGCGGCGTCCCGCGTTTCACGTCGATTCAGGTGTTTTTATGCGGTTTTTCAGGAAAAACCGCCGTCCACATCCTATCCCGGCCAACCGTGGCGACCGGCCCATGGCCCGCACCTGAACGACAAACAAATCCAGTATAGAGCCGGCCGGGACCCGTGCAAGGAAAAAATGCCCCGCACCCGGGCGGCATGCCGGTACCGACAGTACCGACCGGATGCGATGAAATCGACGACGACGCTCACCGTGGAAAAAAAACACGCTTCCGTGGTCCAAGCGACCGCTATCGGTGCGGAAGAGGTATCCGTTACCGCTCCGCCGCTTCGGTTTTGACAGCGGTTCCGCTGTTCTTCGCCGCCGTGGCCCCGCCGAGTTCGGCAAAGCCGCCTTTCAGGTCGGTCCACAGCGTCCCTTCCCCGGCATGGAGCAGCCGAATGTGGAGATCGTCCCCAAGGTTGTTGGCGAATTCATACAGACCGTAACCTTCGCCGTCGCCGCCGAAGGCGCCGACCCGCATGGCAAAGCCCTTGGCTCGTTCCTCCCCCACCATGCGGACGGCGTCGGCCTCGGCCCGGCAGACCGTGAAGACTCGGACGGCGTTCACCCCGGCGGTTTCCCGGTCGATGGCGGCCATTTCCCGGAGCGTCTCCGCTTCAATGGTGGCGACGGTCTTCCGCATTTCCGCGCTTATCTGCGCCTTCAACTTCTGCGTCTCCTGCGCCACCTGTTCACCGTACTGGCGGATGAGGGACATCTCCCGATTGAGTTCGGCCTGACGCTTGGCGGTATTCTGCTTTTCCTTGTTCGTCAGGTCGGTCTCCTTGGACAGGCTGGCCACCCGGAGCGGCTCGAGAATCTGCGTCGGCACATTGACGTGGCGAATAAGGGCGCTGTGGATAAGGAGGTTTTTCTCGCCAAGGCTGGCCTGGAGCGCGTCCGTCAGATCGTTTTGGAACTTCTCCCTCCCTTCGCCGGCGATGAAGTCCACCGCCCGGTAGGCGGACCCCTTCAGGCGGGACACTGACAGGATCTGCGGCATGAGAATCTTGTCGACCACCGCCGGCAGATCGCCGTAATCCCGGTAAATGGACGCGAGCCGCTCCGGTCTGAGCTCGAACTCCACCGTCATGTCGAGGCTGATGTCAAAGCCGTCCCGGGACGGGAAGTTGACAAACTGGTTCAGGACAAACGCCGGCGGCACGTCCCGCTCCGTCATCGGCGCCAATCCCTGACCGGCTGACGGCGCCAGGGTGGACGGGAGCGCCTTCTGCATCATCCGCCTGGCCGGCGCGCCCGGATCGTCCATCAGTTCCTCGGCAAAGTCGCTCCGGCGCGGCGCCCGGGCCGGGGCGGCGTTTTGCTGGTACTCGATGCGGCGGCGCTTCTGTTCGTCCAACAGGTTCTGGTTGAGGCGCTGGATCATCTGGTTGTTGTCGTCCATGACGACATTTTTCGTCAACACCACCGTGCCGGCCTCGCCAACCAGCGAGACCTGGTTGACCCCGACCTCCACCGCGCTCACCTGGTACTCGCGGGGATTAATGTAATAGAGACCGGGCTGCAACACATCCTGCCGCACGCCCTTCTGCCCCGGTTCGGCAAACGCCCCTTCAGGCGCCGGATTGCCGGCAAGGTTGGTGACGACCCCGGCAAAGCCCACTGGAATCGACACGGCGTCGATGATTTCCAGTGAATAGCCGATGGGGTTCAGCCGATAGCGGCCAGGACCAAGCACTTTGCGCCAGGTACCTTTCTGCCCCGGTTCGGCGAGGAATTCGCCCGGGGGCAGGTTGTCGCCGACGAGCGAGGTGACGACGCCGATTTTCCCCGGCGGAATAAACTGGGCGTCGACGATTTCCCAATCGTAGAACAACGGGTTCCAGATATGCCGCCCTTCGCCGAGGACGTCCTCGAGAACGCCTTTCTGCCCAGGCTTCGCCAGAATCAGCCCTGGCGGAAACGGCGACCCGGACTTGGCGGTGATAATCGCCATTTTCCCCGGCGCCACAAAAAAGCGGCAGAACCCCCACGAC
>JAJBTL010000405.1 GCA_020860865.1 Planctomycetota bacterium
CGCCATGTCTCTTCGATTGTCCGTCGCCCTGGCAATTTTAACCCTCGGCATCGCTGTCGCGGCGCCTGTCCAGGGGACAGCCGCCGCCGCCGAATCGCAGGCCGCCGCCAACCTCGACCTTGCCGATTTCCGCGTTGTCATTTCCCACGCGAAGAGCCGGGTTTTTCCGTCCGTCGTCTTCCTCATGCCGATAACGGAACGCTACGACGCGGGCAAAAAGGAAAAGGCCCAGGTGGCCGGTTCCGGCGTCATTATTTCCCCGGACGGCGAAATTGTCACCAACTGGCACGTGGTGGACAAGGCCATTGAAATCCGCTGCCTCCTCTACGACGGCCGGTCTGTCCGCGCCCGCATCGTCGGCGTCGACAAGGACACCGACCTCGCCCTCCTGAAACTTGAATCCGACGGTGAAATTTTCCCCGCCGCCGAACTGGCCGACTCGAGCGGTCTCGAGGAAGGACAGTTCGTCATGGCGATGGGCGCGCCGTGGGGATTGTCACGGTCCGTGTCCCTCGGTATCCTGTCGTGCGTCGACCGGTTCCTGCCGGGGCAGGGCGGCGGCTACAACCTTTGGCTCCAAACGGACGCCTCCATTAACCCGGGGAATTCCGGAGGGCCCCTCATTGACACCGAAGGGCGGGTGGTCGGGATTAACTCCCTCGGCTTTCTCTTCGGCGGCGACCTTGCCTTCGCTATTCCGTCGAATACCGTGAAGGACGTGGCGGACAGCATCCGGAAGGACGGGCGCGTCGTCCGGGCCTGGACCGGGCTCCATTTGCAGCCGCTGAAGGATTTTGAAAAGAACATATTTTACGACGGCGAAACGGGCGTTCTCGTCTCCGGGGTCGACCCGGATTCGCCGGCGGCCACGGCCGGCATCGAAATAGGGCAAATCCTTCTCTCGGTCAACGGCCGGGAAGTGAAGGGCATCAACCACGAGGACATCCCGGCCATCAACAGCCTCCTGGCCCGGTTGCCGGTCGGCCAGGCGGCCAGCCTCACGGTCGGGGACAGCGCGGTCCGTAGTACCGGCGGCGCGGTCCGGGAATTCCAGGTCGTCCCGGCCGAGAAGGGTTTGGTCGAAGGGGCGGATTTCGACAGCCGGCGTTGGAACATGACGGTGAAGTCGATAAACGAATTCGCCACGCCGATGATGCATTTCTTCAAGGGGAACGGCGTGTTTGTCCAGGCGGTCAAACACCCGGGGAACGCCGCCGAGGCCGACCTCCGGCGCGGGGACATTATCCTGGAAATCGACGGCGCGCCGGTCGAAAGCCTGGACGATTTCATCAACCAGTACAACGCCATTGTCGCGGACCAGTCGCGGGACAAAAAGGTGGTGTTCACCGTCCTCAGGGCCGGCCTGAAGAATTACCACATCCTCGACTACGCGCCGCAGTACGGACAGGAATAACTCATGGGACCGGAATCGTCGCGACTGCACATCCCGCCCGATCTGCACGGGCATGAAGATCCGCCGGAGGAATCCGCCGCCGGCCAGGCCACCCAGCCGGTCACGCCGGAAGACGTGACCGGGGCGCCGCCGCAACCGCTCCCGCCGCCGCCGGCGGTGGCGATGTCGACGGCCAAACTGTGGCGCGAGGACGGCAAGGTCCTGTTCCGGAAAAGCCCGGACGCCGAACCGGAACCGGCGCGCCTCGTCTGGTCGCGGCCGCTGTCCGGGCGCGGCGGGCCGGTGTCGGTGATGCTGGCCGGGAAAAAGCGGGAACTCGCCTATTTCCCCAGCGTCGACAGCCTGGACGAGGAATCACGGAAGGTGGCGTTGGAGGAACTGGAAGGCAGCCTCGTCCTCCCGAAGATTTCCGTCATTTATCAGGTTAAACCGCGGTTCGGCAATTATTACTGGGAGGTCGAAACAAACCTTGGGCGGCGGCGGTTCCTTCTCTCGGCGCCGGAGAACAACACCATCCGGCCGAAGGACGATGTCATCGTCATCCGGGACGTGTCGGGGAACTGTTACGAAATACCGTCGGTGTCGGCGTTGGGACGGAGTTCACTCCGGGAAATGGACCGGGTGCTGTAAACAATCACCGGTCGAAAACACCATAAAACTTTTTTCCACGCGGAGCCGGGGTCGAACCCGGCTCCGTTTTTTGTCGGCGGGTGGCTGAAAAACAGGTGAAAAGGCGTTACCAAAAAACTTGTCCGGCGGTATACTACTCCATTCCCCATGGCCCCTGTTGGATTGGATTGAACGAC
This sequence comes from Planctomycetota bacterium, assembly GCA_020860865.1. Lineage (GTDB taxonomy): Bacteria > Planctomycetota > SZUA-567 > SZUA-567 > SZUA-567 > JAJBSZ01. The sequence goes on from JAJBTL010000405.1 coordinate 2,221, forward strand.
CGCCTTGAACGTATCGCCGTTACCTATCCGTCACGTCTCACCTTCGCCAGGCCGCCTTGCCTGGCTTCTTTCCGTTCTGGCGGCGGCGCTCCTTCTTGTCCCGGGATGTACCGCCTTCCCGATGAAGACCCAGCAGGTGTATCGGTCCGCCACCAGGCACGAGTATCCGTCGGCGCCCATAGGGTCGGACGAATTCGAGGCCGGGCTGGACCAATACACGGAAAGCCGCCGCCATCCGGTGACGTCGGCGAAGCTTCTCCAGAACGGGGAGGAAGCCTATCCGGAAATGCTCCGGCTCATCCGGGAAGCCAAACACACCATCGTCTTCGAGACGTACATCATCGAAAATGACGAGACGACGGAGACGTTTTTCCAGGCGTTGAAGGACGCGGCGGGGCGGGGAGTTCGGGTCCGGGTGCTGGTGGACGCGGCCGGGTTCCACCGGGGCTTTATCGCCCGGCTGGACGAGTTGACCGTTCATGGCGTCGAGGCGCGGGTCTTTAATCCGTTCCTCCTGTCCTGGACGATTCTCCGGGGCAATAACCGGGACCACCGGAAAATCCTGGTGACAGACGGTCGCCACGCCGTCCTCGGCGGCATCAACCTGTCGGACATCCAGGAC
>JAJBTL010000387.1 GCA_020860865.1 Planctomycetota bacterium
ATGGTACGTTTCCCGGTGATAGGTCTCCCGGAACAGCTGGTAGGTGCCGATGCCGACGTCCTTCAGTTGTTTGAATTCGTCCCGGGTAAGCGGGGCGATATTGGCGTTGACGCGGCGGATTTCGCCGGGGCCGGATTTCACCGAATAGATGGTTTTGATGGACTCGAGGACATAGGAGAAGCCTTCCGTCGGGTAGCTTTCGCCGGCGACCAGGAGGATACGTTTGTGGCCTTGCTCGACGAGGATTTTCGTTTCCCTGGCGATCTCGTCCTGCCGGAGGGCGCGGCGGACGACATCCTTGTTCCGCACCCGGAAGGCGCAGTAGAGGCATTCGTTCGAACAGAGGTTCGAAATATACAGGGGCGCGAAAATGACAATGCGGCGGCCGTATATCTCGTTTTTGACCTGGTTGGCGGCGTCGAACATTTCCCCGAGGAGGCCGGGGTCGGATACCGGCATAAGGGCGGCGGCCTCGGCCAGATCGAGTCCGCCGAGGGTTTTTGCCTTGGCGAGGATGTCCCGGACCCGTCCGGCGTCGGGGCGGCGGTTCTCTTCAAGAATGCGCTGAATTTCCTGATCGTCTATAAAGGCGTCGGCCCCGGCCTCGGCCTGCCTGCGGGATGGCTGTTCCATTGCGTGTGTGCTCCAGTGCGTACTCGCGGTACGACATGCGGAAAGTGGATAAAAATGCGGACAACGTCATTGTATGGCGTTTGGCCGGGGAGATAAAGGGTTTGTGGTATCAAACCTTGCCGTGGCGGCGGCGTGGGTTCTTGAGACGTTCTTTTTGAAGGGATGGAGCAGTTATCGCATGGCGAGAAAGAACACGGGATATGGCTGGAGCGAAGCAGCTCGTGCGCGCCGCTTTGCCCCATGTGACGGGAAAAGCTTCGGACAATGGAGACTGTTGTCAATCATCGACATCGTTGAGGGCGGCTTTATAGTGGAAATACCGGCTAAGCGCCTTGTCCACGTCCTCGACGGGCAGACGTATCGGCAGACCGAAATGGCGGAGGTCATTCATTATTCGTTCAGCCAGCCAGCACATGCTTCGCACTTCGCCAGAAAACGGTTGTCCCGGTTGCGGTGGGAGGTAAAAGGGACAACGGAACTGGATGTGGGCGGCCGGTTGCGGCGGTAAGCCTTCATTGGCTGGGGGCGGCCCGGGCGGTGACGGCGTAACGGGCAGGACTGGCTCCGGAATGGGGTGACTGTGATCCTCGCGCAAATAGGAAACAGTGACGCCGAAAAACTCCGCAATCTCACTGAGCCGCGACTCGTCCGGCGTCCGCAATCCCCTCTCCCACGGCGACCATTGTTGCGGCGATACGCCGAATTCCTCCGCGCACCGTTTGCCGCCGCCGCGTCCGGGAAACTGTTTTACACGACAGGCCCGGATGTTTGCCGCTATCGTCGCTCTCAACTCGTGAGGTATTTTTCCCATTGTTCACCCAACTTGTGCGACGCAAACCCACACTCCACCACATGATTTCGGGTGAGCGTGGCGTACGACTATAATACCTACGTATTCCCTTTGCCAGTCCTCCCGACCCAACTATAATTATACGTTCGCGCACCTGCCGTTGATTCCAAACGGCAGGTGGCCTTGTGCCGACTATCGCTACCAAGGGTGCTGGTAAGCTAACAAAGCATCGTGGCACGACGACGAACTGTCGGCCTGTATATTTTTATATTACCTGTTTGCCTAGTTCTTGTCAATGCCTATTCGCCTATTTTTTAATGTAAAGGCGTAAAATGTTTGATCGTACTGCCATATACAGCCGATTTGAAAAGGGTTACAAAGTTCATAGTTCTGTGGAAATGGTTCGCCTGCTTGGCGTAAAAAGTTCAACCGTATCGCAATGGAAGACCGGAAAACGTCAGGTGCCGTGGGAACGGCTGAAGGCCCTGGTAAACCAGGAAGGATTGAGTTGGGACTGGATTATCGACGGAAAGAAACCGTATCGAAAGAACGTGAGCACGATGACACTCAATAGAAAAGCCATTACCGATCGGTTTGTCGCCATATTGTCACAGGTTTCACAAGCCAGGATGGCGGAGTTATTGGATATCAGCCCGGTTTCTGTGCATAAGATGGTCTCCGGGAAGATGTTTGTGCCGTGGGACAAGCTCCGGTTCATAGTTGAAAATTCTCACGTGACATGGCATTGGCTTATTGAGGGAAATGATTAAATGGAATGACGACAAATTGCCTATTAGCTTTTTCTCGTAGAAACGTAAACGACCCTTCCGCCCGCGCGGAAGGGTCGCACTTCTTATTGCCGTTTTTCATTACGATGCGGCTTAAGAAAAGATTTTCTTCCTGACTCTGTGCCAGATGGCCGGGGCGCCGTATTTCTGGACGCAGTCGAAACCGACGGCGAGAAGAAGAACGGTGCCCTTGATGACGATTTGGTAGAACTCGCCAATGTTCAGAAGAATCATGCCGTTCCCGAGAATGCCCATGATGAGGACGCCGGCGATGGCTCCGGACAGCATGCCGGCGCCGCCCATCGTGCTGACGCCGCCGAGGACGACAGCGATAATCACGTCGAATTCGAAGCCCTTGCCGGCGGTCGGCTGGCCGGAGTTCGTTCGGGACAGCATGATGACTCCGGCCAATCCGGCGAAAAAGCCGCACAGCGTATAGACGAGCTTCTTCGTCAGTTTGACGTCGATTCCGGACAGGGCGGCGGCTTCTTCGTTGCCGCCGACGGCGTAGAAATAGCGGCCGTGATAGGTCCGGTTCAGGATGAACGATCCCAATCCGACAACCACCACCATGACGACGACCGGCACCGGGATAAAGCCGATATAGCCCTGGCCGATGACG
>JAJBTL010000227.1 GCA_020860865.1 Planctomycetota bacterium
ATAAGGCGCTTGCTTCGGAAAATTGCACCGTCGGATAATTCAGACAGAACCTAAAAGTGGTTTCGTGCCGTATTTCTATTTCAAACAGGTGCCAAAACAATGTCTTTGTGCGTTTTTGCCAGATCCCGCCGGTAAAGAAAAAAGAGGAAGGCGGAAAGCCCGAGACACATCCCCTCGCTGGCCGTGCCCACCCACCAGATGCCGGAACCGCCGGCGAGGGAAGTGAGGAGTTCAATACTGAGATAAATAAAAACAAGACCTCTTCCCAAAGAAATGGCGGCGGACGATTTTTCCCGCTCGATGGCGGTGAAATAGCCGCCGAGGACGACGTTGTACCCGAGAAGGAGGAACGCGACGCTGTAGGTGCGGAAGATGCTGACGGAATCTTCAAACAGCGTCCGCATCTCCGGGGAGACGAAGAACCCGACCACCACATCCGCCCCTATCCAGGCCGGAACTATCATGACGAGCGGTATCGCGGTGGCGGCGACCAGGCCGTACTTCAGTAAAGTTTCACACTTCTTCCAATCGTTTCTTCCGTAGAAATAACTCACCAGCGGCTGAAGTCCCTGCACCACTCCCATCATGGACATGACGATGATGGTGTTCACGTAGGAGATGACACTGAAAGAGACCAGCGCGTCCGTCCCGAAATAACGGATGATGGCGTGGTTGATGAGAAAGATAACCACCCCGGCGGACATTTCGGTAATGCCGGAGGGCAAGCCCAACTTGATGGTGCGCCACAATTCCCGACCCTGAAAACGAAATGCTACGAATTTCAACATGGAACGCTTACTTAGAAAATGCGAGAGATAGAGAATCGCTTGGAACAACTGCGACAGCCCCGTTGATAATCCCGCCCCGAACACACCCCATTTCAGCCAGTAGATAAAAACGACGTTAAGAATAAGGTGCAGTATCGCGCCACAGGTCACGAAGAGCGTGGCAAGTTTGGGATGCCCGTCGGTTATGGTGAGAATCTCGAACAAATACGACACCACGAAGAAGCAGTTGAAATAGGATGCGGTGCCGACATAGTCCATGACATAGGGCAGAGTCTCCGTGGTGGCGCCGAGAAAACGCGCGAAACGTTCCAGGTTCAGGGACACCAGTATCGTCATGACGATGGCGAAAACCGCCATGGTGACAATGTTCTGCGTATAGAGCCGGTTGGCGGCGGCATAGTCCTTTTTGCCGAAGTGGATGGCAATTATTGTAGAAGATCCCATGGCGAACATTAACGACAGGGAAAATAGAAACGTTATAAACGGCATGGAAATATTCACCGAAGAAAGCGCCACTTCGGAGATTCCCTTGGCGACGAAGATGCCGTCAATCATAGTATACAGGGCAAATACCCATTGTGCCGCCACTGCCGGAACCATGTAGGAAATAAAGGTCCCTTTCAGCGATTTGCCTTCGTGGAGCATACGAAAACTCTTTTCCAATCGGGCAAAAAAGAACGCCTGCCCGAAGCGTGGAAAAAGGGCGTGCGCGTGCGCGGTCGAAACCTGTTTCCAGGTCGAGCGTTCGCGGTACGCCGCCGTCTTTAACCCGCGGATTGAAAATCTATGAGAATACGGCACGTCGACCCGAGCCGGCATTCGGTTTCTAACCCGATCCGGCACGCGGCGGAAACGCGCCAAAAAATTGTTATGGAAAAATTTCTAAAAATCGGCGATAGTTCGAGAGTGGAGGCTAAGAGTCTATCCCGCTACCAAACGTGGAGCGGATTTTGGTCCTGGTGCCTGAGATGCGAGGCGCCGCGACAAGGCAATGCGAGTCCATTGGTGCGGAGCGGCAACGAAGCAGCTCAGGCACCAGGGCCGAAAGACGCCCGCGTTTTGATAGCGGGATAGACTCTTAGCCCCTTGCATGCTTTCCTAAATACTTTCCGTCCATTCAGACCCTGCACCGGGACACCGGCGAAATTGTTTCATTTCCGATAGCGCGAAGTATAGACCTTGGTACGGTCCCAAGGTCAATACTAAATTTTCGATTTTTTCAGGAATATTTTTTTTATGGAAAAGTATTTCAAAATCGGGGACATCGCCAAGCTCTACGGAATCGGCACCGATTCCGTCCGCTATTACGAGGAACTTCAGATCATCACGCCGCGAAGGGACGTGAACGGGTACCGCCTCTACAGTGTCAACGACATCTGGTGCATGAATGTCATCCGCGATCTGCGCACCCTCGGCTTTTCCATGGAACGCATAAAAAGCTATCTCGAGAACCGGAGCGTCGACTCCACCATCCAGATGCTGGAAGAGGAACTCAGTTCGATAAACGAACGCCTGGCGTATTTCCGAAACCTGAAAACAAACGTTATGGAACGCCTGAAAATAATGCACGCCGCCAAGAAAATGCGGATGGGCGTGGTGTCGCGGCAACACATCAAGGAACGGCGCTGCTACGAAATCCGCGAAGGCTACGCCACCGACGAAGAAATGGACGTTATTATCCAAAAGCTTCTGAACATCGATCCTTCCCACCATTTCATTATCGGGAACAACCGCATCGGCTCCCGTCTGACCATCGAATCGGTGCGGCGGGGAAAGTTCCGGGATTACAACGCCGTCTTCATCATCTCCGACAACGGCGACGTCCCCATTCCCGGCGGCGACTACCTCACCGTCTCCTACCGGGGCAGTTGCGAACAGAATTCCCTCTACCTTCCCATGCTTCTCGAATACGCCGAAAGCCACGGCCTCCGCCTTGCCGGCGACGTTCTGGAACTTCTCCTCATGGATATCCACGAAGCCTCGGACATGGACGACCACATCAGCGAGTTACAGATAACAATCCTGCCCGGCAGCCCGGTCC
>JAJBTL010000268.1:0-299 GCA_020860865.1 Planctomycetota bacterium
TCGTTACAGACGCGACGACGGATTCGACAGACCCGGAACCGGCCGCCTCGCCAGACGCCGCCACCTCCGGCGATCTTTTTGCCGAACCGGTCGCGCCCGGAGAACAGGAGACCACGCCGGAACCGGAAGCCGTGGGTGAAGCGCAATCGGACAATCCGGACAATTCGGATGAATCGACCAGCACCGACGACGGCGTCGTCGACGCCGCCATTGCCTTGTACGCCCAATACGCCCAGGTTAGCCAGGCCACCGAACAGCCGAACGAGTAGCCCCTGGAGGAGGAACGCCATGCGTCATCC
>JAJBTL010000268.1:309-2407 GCA_020860865.1 Planctomycetota bacterium
GCTCGCACCGGCGTCGGCGGACTAATCCTCGCCGTCTGCCTCGTCGCCGGGCTCACCGCTCTCGCCCTCGGCGGCGACTATGGTTCCCGGGCCATGAGCGGTTGGTTCAACGTCACCTCGCCGGACGGCTGGCCCGGCCGCCGCTACATGGACGGCGACTACATCTTCGCCGAAGAGTTCGATTCCAACAACGACAGCCGCCTCGACGTCTGGCGCTTCTACCGGCGCGGACTGCTCTCGTCGGAAGAACGCGATCTGAACGGCGACGGCAAGGTTGACTACCAAACCCGTTGGGACCCGAACACCGGCTCCCTCATCGCCGTTCTCCGGGACACCCACAAACGCGGCATCAACGATGTCGAACTCGAGTGGAAAGGCCGCAACCGCTGGGAACTGCGGGAGGACCGGAACCTCGACGGCATCACCGACAGCATTCTTATTTTCAACGCGCCCATCAACTATTTCGACAGTATTAGCCTCGGCGGCGGCCTCGCCACCCAGGGTGAAATCGCCGCCACCATTCCCCGCGAATACTGGCGCGAACTCCACGTCGACGAAGCCTTCACCGGCAACATCACCGATTACTACCGCTTCGCCCGGGGCAACCTCACCCATCAGGGCGAATGGACCGGCCGGCGCATCGCCTGGACCCGCGCTCCGGCCGATTCGATTCCCGGACGCGCCGCCGGCCGCCAGACCGACGTGCAGATGCCGCCGCCGTCCATCGTCACCGGCCCGCCGCTGCCGGCGCAGCGTCCGCCCTACGGGGAAAGCCCGGCCGTCACCGCCGTCCGCGACCCGTTCGACATGGCCGCCGGCGCCGGCGTCGATGTCGACCCCTATTACGGCCTGGCCGGACCGCGCGCCGCGCCGCCGCCGCCCCGCGACGCCGGCATTGGTTATGTTCCGCCCATGCGCCAGGACGGCCTCCCCGCCGGCGAATCGTCGGCCCGGTCGGTCCCGGCCCGCATGCGAATGCCGGGGACGTCGACGCGGTAAGAGTCGCAGTGCCGTTTCTGACGATGGCGACACGTTCCACAACGGCACGACGGCGTCAGGAGGGAACACGAGTATTCAGGGGACAGGCGTCCGTCCCGCCATAACGGCGGCGTTACGGACTAGGGACAAGGACGGTTTTACATGACCAGCGTTCTCCATTCGCAATCCGCCCCGGACGGGCCGGGCGATCTCGGCCAGGACCGGTGGATAAACCGCGACCATTCCTGGATAGCCTTCAACTACCGCGTCCTCGCCCAGGCCGAAGACATCAATCTCCCGCTCCTGGACCGCGTCCGCTTTCTCGCCATCGTTTCGTCGAACCTCGACGAATTCTTCATGGTGCGCGTCGCCGCCATGCGCCGCGCCCTCAAGTCCGGCCTCGCCGTCACCGGCCCGGACGGCATGAGCCCCCGAGATCTTCTCGACAGTTCACGGGAAAAGGCCCGGGAGCTGCTGGCCCGCGCCAACCGCTGCTGGTCGGACGATCTCTTCCCCGCCCTCCGCGCCTCCTCCGTCTACATTTTGGAGTCGGAAGAACTGGAGAACGAGGACAGGGAATACATCGCCTCCTACTTCCACGAACAGGTCCTGCCGGTCCTGACGCCGCTGGTCCTGGACGCCACCCATCCGTTTCCGTTACTGACGTCCGGCGCCATTTACCTCCTTATGCGCGTCGCCGCCCGACAGGACATCCAGGAAAGCTTTTTCAGCAAGGCCGACACCGTCCTCGTCCAGGTGCCGTCCGGCCTCAACCGGTTTATCCGCCTGCCGAGCCGGCCGGAAATGCCCTACCGCTACATCCTTCTCGAAGACGCCATCGCCATGTTCGCCGGCGAAATCGTCAACGGCTACGAAATCCACTCCGTCCACGAATTCCGCGTCACCCGGGACGTCGAACTCCTCCTCGACGACGAGCGGTCCGACGACCTGATTATGGCAATTCAGGAAGGCTTGAAACGGAGCCGCTGGGGGGCGCCCGTGCGCCTGTCCGTGTCCAGCAAGGTGCCGCCGGAAGAAATCGAATACCTCTGCCGCCAGCTTGAACTCGAGCCCGAGGACATCTTCCACGCAACCGGCAGGGTCGAGCGCCGTGGCATGT
>JAJBTL010000268.1:2417-2815 GCA_020860865.1 Planctomycetota bacterium
GAACAGGACGTCATCATCAACCTGCCGTACCAGTCGTTCGATCCGGTGACCAGACTTATAGAAAAAGCCGCCGACGACCCGGACGTCCTCGCCATCAAAATCACCCTCTACCGCGTCAGCGGCCAAAGCCCGCTGGTTCGCGCCCTCATCCGCGCCGCCGAGCAGAAAAAGCAGGTCACGGCGCTGGTCGAACTTCAGGCCCGGTTCGACGAAGAGGCCAACATCACCTGGGCCCAGCGCCTCGACGCCGCCGGCGCCCACGTCATCTACGGCGTCGTCGGCTACAAAACCCATTCCAAAGCCGCCCTCGTCATTCGCCGTGAGCCGGACGGCATCCGCCGCTACTGCCATCTCGCCACCGGGAACTACAACGACCGGACGGCGCGGCAGTACACGGA
>JAJBTL010000291.1 GCA_020860865.1 Planctomycetota bacterium
GGCCGGACCAGGTACATGCAGAAATCGATAAGTTTTTCGGTCAGCCCGGCCTCGTTCATCAGTTCGCCCATCAGGATGAACAAAGGCATCGCCACCATCACATAGCTGAACGAACCGGACCAGATGCGCTGCGGCAGCATGATAAGGAACTGCGGCGTTTCTATCAGCATACTGATGATGCTGGACAGTCCGATGGCGAAGGCCAGCGGCACGCCGATAACCGCGAAGAAAAGCAGCGTTGCCAACAAAATGACCATGGTCATAGTCTGTCACCTTTTCCTTCCACCGGCTCCTCGGCGGAAAACACGGCCGGGTTGTTCCGGTTCATCACCAGGTGGAGTATTTTTATGATGGCGCATAAAAAGCCGATGGCGAGGCCGATGGGCATGACGTAATACATGTATTTGTATTGGATGCGCATGGCGTTCGATACCACCCGCCCGGCTTTTTGAATCCAGAGCAGGCTGTAATAGAAGATGACCGCATTCACCACCGCCACCAGGAAATAATCGAGTATGGCGAGGACCAGCCGATTCTTAAACCTGAGCCGGTTGATAAAGAAATCGATGACGATGTGTTCGTTTTCCAGGAGGCAGGCGCCTATCGCCCAGAAGGTGGTGAAGACAAAAATAAAGGTGATGGCCTCTTCCAGGAAGATAAAGGAAATTCCGAAGAAATAACGCATAATCACGGAAAAGATGACGCCGGCCGCCATGACGCCCATGGCGAGGATGCCGATGCCGGTGTACAACTGGTACAGCAGTTTCCCAGCCTTTTGTAGACCTGTCATAGTTCGATGCCTCCAATGCCCATGGAACGGAGAACCGCTCCACGGGGTTTTTGCCCGCCCAGTCTGCCGCTTCTCCGCCGGCGACGGAGAAGGAGCGCGTGTCGGTCGCGCGTAAGAAACGCGTCTCCCTCACGAAAACCGTCACGCCCTCCTTCGCGTCACACCGGCTCTTGACACTGAACCGGGAAAACAACGGGCGGTTCTTCCGGAATCCACGGAGGCTGAACGGCGGCCCCGTCATTCACCGGGAATCGCGGGTCAAAGACAGTCAAGGAACCAACCCTGGAGAATGCGGCGTTACCAGGTCACGGTCTTCCCGACAATCTTCAGCATCGCATCCAGATCCGCCCGATTGAGGTAACCGAGGTCGATGTACTTTTTCCACACCGTCTCGGCGGCGGGACGGAAGCTGTTCCGCTCCTCGTCCGTGAGGGTGTAGACTTGGCAACCGTTCGACTCGATGGTTTTGAGGTATTCTGCGTTTTCCGCTTCGACGATGCGGCTGGTCTCGTTCATCATGTTGCGGGATTCTTCGTCCAGGATGGCCTGGTACTCGGCGGGAAGGCTCTCGTACCAGGTCTTGTTGACGTACATGACTTCGGCGAAAAACATGTAGTTGATAATGCTGCAATATTTCTGCACTTCATAGAATTTCTGGTTGTCGATAAGGGCGAGGGGATTTTCCTGTCCGTCGGCGACGCCGGTCTTCAGAGCCATATAGAGGTCTGTGAAGGGAATGGACACGGTGGAGGCGCCGAAGGCCTCCATGGACAGGGTGATGATTTCCAAGACGGTGCGCATCTTCAGGCCCCGCATGTCGGCGGGACTCTTGATAGGGCGGACGTTATTGGTGATTTGCCGGAAGCCGCTGTCGTCTCCCACCGCCAGGACTTTCATGTCGCGCTGTTCCTCGACGCCACTCAGCATATCCATCACGAAGTCGCTGTAGCAGAGGTCGTGCATCTGTTTGACGTTGTCCGCCAGGAGCGGCAGGGACAACATGGTGATTTTCGGCAGGTATTCCAGGGCGCCGCCGCGCACGGCTTCCAGAACGCCCATGGCGACGGAATCGGTCATTTCATTTTCGTTCCCGAGTTGCCCCGCCGGGAAGATGGCGACGGCGATGCCGCCGTTGGTGCGGGCTTCCACCGCCTCCTTGAATTTTTCCAACGAGACGTGACGCGGGCTGGTGGTGGCCTGGGTGTGGCCCACGCTCATCTTGAATTGCTTGGCCGGCGCGGCGGCTTTGGCGGAGCCGGCGAGGACAAACAGTCCGGCGGCCAGCATGGCGGCGAAGGGCAGACGCAAAAAGCGAATCGTTCTCATGGCATTCTCCTATCCCGATTCTACGGCGAATATAAAAAGTGAAATTTCTCCCCTCCCGGCCGGGCGACGGTGCGGGAAGGGAGACGCGTTCGTTTGGAGAACCTCGGGGAACCAGGCGCAGCGACGGCAGGGGATAAGATTCGCGAATAAAGGCGCGCCATGATGACAGCGTGTCCGGTTACAGGGCGATTTTAATACAGGCCTTCACCACGTCGGAGGGGAGGAGGGCCCGACGCTGGGGCATGTGCACATCTTCCGGATAGACGATGACGACGTCGCCCTCTTTCATGAGGACGGCCGTTTCATAGTCCTTGTGGTAAAGGAAATCGTCCTCGACGTTGTCGTATTCGGTCACCGGCTTGCCGGCGCGGGCGAGGGGGGTGTAGCAGAAATATTCGATGCCTTCCGCGACGTAGTGGATATCGATGAACTTGAGGTGGCCTTCAAACCAGGTGTCGTCGATGAGTCGGGTGGTGTAGCGCTGGACCAGGACGAACACGTCGTCGCCGTCCACTTCGTAGCGGCCGTCCTCCATGGTGCGGATGTCGTTTTCCTTGAGCCATTCCAGACCCTTCTGGATACCTTCGCCGAGAACGTGGTAGCGGTCGCTTTCCTTCAGTGTGGTTACGATCATGACTGTTTTCTCCTAGGTTCTGTCTGAATTATTTTTAAGAATCCGCGAGGGATTCAACTTTT
>JAJBTL010000266.1 GCA_020860865.1 Planctomycetota bacterium
CTTTTTCCTCGTCTGACACGACGATACACAATTTAATAACACGCTCTGAGAAAAACAGGCGCGTTGTAGTGCCTTCACCGTTGAGGCAATTTTATCAGCCTTCCCTCTCGTCCGTTCCCGCCACGTCCAGAACCTTCAACTTCCGGTACAGCGTCGCCGTGCTGATACCGAGGGCCAGGGCGGCAAGGCGTTTTCCTTCCGAACTGTTTTCGAATTTACCAAGCGCCTGTCGTATCGCGTTCATTTCGAGCTGGCGGAGCGGGACGATTTCCGTCTCTTCGTCGCGCCGTGCCGGAGCGGCCGGGGAGGCGACGGGCGAATCCACTCCGACGGAATGGGTTATCTTGACCGGGAGGGCGTCGGCGTCCAGGACGCCGCCCGAATGCATGTTGGCCATGTATTCCATGCAGTTTTCGAACTCCCGGATATTGCCGGGCCAGGGGTAGGCGAGGAGCTGTTTCATGAGGCAGTCGGACAGGCGCATCTTTTTCTTGCCGAAGCGGCTGCAGTATTTTTCCAGAAAGTAGTCGGCCAAAGGCCCGATGTCCTCCTTCCGCGACCGAAGGGGCGGGATATGCATCGGGATGACATTCAGGCGGTAATACAGATCCTCCCGGAACATCCGCTGCTCTATGAGTTCCGGGATGTTGTCGTTTGTCGCGGCGATGACGCGAATGTCCACGGACACTGTGGTGTTGGAACCGAGGCGGCTGAAATTCCTCTCCTGGAGGACGCGGAGAAGCTTTACCTGGAGGTACAGGGGCATCGAACTGATTTCGTCCAGGAAGAGGACGCCGGTGTCGGCCAGTTCGAACTTGCCCATGCGGCCGGACGGGCTGGCGCCGGTAAAGGCGCCGCCGACATAGCCGAACAGTTCGCTTTCAAGCAGGGAATCTGGGATGGCGCCGCAGTTCAGGGCGATGAACGGCTTGTCGCTCCGGGAACTGGCGGCGTGGATGGCGCGGGCGAACATTTCCTTGCCGGTGCCGCTTTCGCCGGTGATGAGCACGGTGGACGAGGTCGAGGCGATTTTCAGGACCTGTTCCTTCAGGTTCAGGATGCCGGCGCTCCGGCCGACGATGCGGGTGAGGCCATTCCCCGTTTCCGGCCCGGTGCCGCTGTTCGAAACGATTTCCGCCATGCGGTGTTTCGAATCGAAGACGAGCGCCTTGTTATACAGGAGATCGTCCGGCGGCAGCGGCAGGAGGCGGCCAAGGACGATGTGGCGGCGGATTTTCCGTTTCGCCGCGTCGCTGGCGACGCGAATTTCATATTCCCCGATATTCGGGTAGCGGTCGCCGGTGTCGATAATCTCCGCCGTGTCGAAGGTGTGATCGCCGGACAGGCCGAGTTCACGGCGGGCGGCGTCGTTCAAGAAGCTGATCCGGTTGTTCACGTCCAGGACGAGGACGCACATCATGTCGCTGTTCGTCACCTTGAGGAGCATGTCCATGGTTTGCCTGAGGCGTTGGGTGCCTTGCTGGCTCTCCGCCACCCGGGCGATACCGTCGGCGATTTGCCGAAAGAAATAGAGGTAGACGTCCTTATTCGTGAGGACGCGCTCCTTGTCCTGCTCGGTAAAACAGACCAGCCCGATGATGCCAAGCACCTGGCCGGAACAGACGATGGGCGTACAGAACGTGAGCGTCTCCTGGCAGGTCTTAATGTATTTACACTTCCGGCAGAGGCGGTGGCGGCGGGGATTGTCGATGAAAACGGTCTCCCGCCGGCTCAGGGCGTAGGCATAGATGAGTTCCCCGGAGGCGGCTATGCTTTCGCCGATGCGTTCGGCGTAAATCCCGGTACCGGCCACGCGGTTCCGGTCCGGATCGATGATTTCGACATCGACGCCGACAATGCTGGCAATGGCCTTGAGGAAGTGGTTCAGGTACGCGGTGATTTGGTGGAGGGCGTTTTGCATCGGATTGTTTCCAATTCTGCGAAAAATCAAAAGGCTGTCGCAAAATTTTATGTCAAATTGAGAAATAATACAACAGGAAATCGCCGCAGTTTCTTCTCCCTTCGAATAAACCTGCCAAAACCCCGGTAAAACTCCGGAAAACACCAGTCTGGCAAAATGCTTGCCCGTACACGAGCGGCACACAAAGCATCCGACGCCAGACCGGGCAATTCCAATAGTACATTTCTCCTCGTGTGCCGAATGCGCTGTAGAGCAGTATTCGACCGACTATTTCCGTAGCGAAAACCCCTCACATGTCCACTGCCGCCTCCGACGCGAGGCGGGCGCGGGCGCACGCACTGACGAAAGGATTTTTTCAAGCGATGAAGATAAAAAAACCGGGCCGATCTCCTTTCCCACTGCGATGTCGAATCGCGGCGCATTGTTCTGGACATTACGGAAAAAGTCCTCGAACGGCTCGACTCGTACCAGCGCATTAAAAGCATCATGCGCCTTGACGGCGACATCCTCACCATCGGCGTCAAACAGTGGGACTTGTCGAAAAAGCGCCATGTTTACCTCCTCGGCGCCGGCAAAGCCTGCAATCACATGGCGATGGCGGTGGACGAGATCCTCGGAGAAGGGCTGACAAAAGGCATCGCCATTGTCAAAATCCCAGAAGCCGGCGACCGTTTCAGCCGGACCGACGTCTACGTCGGCGGCCATCCGCTGCCGAACGAGGAAGGCTACCGGGCCTGCCTCGCCATTCTGGACCTCGTCGACAACGCCGGCCCGGACGACCTGTTCATCGTCGTCATCAGTGGCGGCAGTTCAGCATTGATGAGCTGTCCCAGCGAAGGCGTGACCCTCGACGACGAAATCGCCGTCACCGATGTCATGCTGAAATC
>JAJBTL010000305.1 GCA_020860865.1 Planctomycetota bacterium
CCCTCGCCGCCAACAAGGCCGACCGCCACATGGAACCGTTCATTGTTACGGTCCAGCCGCATATCGATCCGCCCGTCCTTTCGACACATGAGGGCGAGGAATTCATCTATATCATCGACGGCGAAATCGAGGTCTCCTACGGGAAGGATGTCTACCGGTTGGCCAAGGGCGACACCATCTACTACGACTCCATCGTTCCCCACCATCTCCACGCCGCCGGTCAGAACACCGCCACCATATTGGCGGTGATCTATGCGCCGTTCTAAAGCGTGCTTTCAAAAGTACGGTAAAGGGCCGCATGGAACACGAAATCCGAAAGATGCTCGAAGGCAACGCCGGACCGGTCGGCACTCTGGCCCGGGCCGCCCTGTGGCTTCCGGGTAAACTCTATGGCGGCGTCATGTCACTCCGCCGTCACGGGTACGAGCGGGGAGTGTTCCGCCAGTACCGGTCGCCGGTGCCGGTCGTCTCGGTCGGCAACGTCACCGCCGGCGGTTCGGGGAAAACCCCGTTTGTCCTCATGCTGGCCCGGCTCCTCGCCAACGCCGGGCAGCGGCCGGCCATCCTGCTCCGGGGCTACCGTCAGACCGCCGCCGGCGAGTCGGACGAAGCCCTTCTCTACAACAAGCAGCTCCCGGACGTCCCTGTCCTTGTCGGGAGCGACCGCGCCCGGTCCGCCGAGGCGGCTGTGCAAAACGGCGCCACCGTCCTCGTCATGGACGACGGCATGCAGCACCTCCGCCTTCACCGCACCCTGGACATCGTCCTCGTCGACGCCGCTTCGCCGTGGGGCGGCGGCAACACGTTTCCAGGCGGGCTTCTTCGGGAGCCGTTGTCCGCCCTCCGCGTCGCCGGCGCCGTGGTCGTCACCCGATCCGACCAGGCGCCGCCCGAACGGGTGGCGGCTATCCGTTCCCGGCTGGCCGTCCTCGCGCCGAACGCCCGGATCTTCACCGCCCGCCACGCTCCGGTCCGCCTTCAGGACATCGCCGGCACCGCCCTCGACCTCTCCGCACTGAACGGACGGGAGGTCATCGCCCTGTCCGGGATTGCCCGGCCGGAAGCGTTCGCCGCCACTGTCGCGTCGTGCGGCGGACAGGTCGTCCGTTCGGTCAGCCTGCCGGATCATGCCGACATCCCGCCGGACGTCATCGCCTCCTGCCTCGCGGAAGCGGTCCAGCGGGGCGGGGTGGTGGTGACGACGGAAAAGGATGAAGGGAAGATCCGCCGCTTTCTCGGCGCGCCGCCACGCGCCGGCTTTCCCCATGGGGTATGGGGACACTCTGGGCGGGAGACATCGGAGGATAGCGGGGAAGGGCATAATAGTAATGTAATACGGAGCGGGGACGCCGCCGCCTTGTGGGTCCTCGGCGTCGATCAGGAGGTCGGGGATTTTCCCGAATTCCGCAACGTCGTTCTCGGCCGCCTGTTTCCGTAATACTGAAACAGGTTCGAGATATAGTCCTTGCATTTTGCCACGGCGATGGCAAAATGTACCATCAAAGAATATTCGGGCGGGATTCGGGAGTGTCAGAACCGCTTACCCGTAAACGATCCGGCCCGGTTACGAGAATATTCGAGGGAGAACTGGAGGCAGAGTAATGTCGTCACATCCACTTAAAATTCAGGGGGAACCGGCCAGCTTGGATCAGGCCGTCGACCGCATTGTCGCCCGCTTCAATGAGCGCGGCCGCATTGACATGGGTCCGGAAACGATCCGCGCCGCCCTCCGGGACCGCCTGTCCCACGCCGGCTTCGAGGACCAGAGCATGCGCCTCCTCGAAGTCAACCTGCTCGGAAACATTTCCGGCTGGATGGAATTCGCCCTTGAGGAGCGTCGGGCCGGCCGGAACGTCGTCCCCGATTTCGCCCGCCATCTCCGGACCTCGTTCCTCGCCCACTGCCGCGAACACAAAACGCCGCCGGACGAGGCCATCGCCATGTCCATCGAACTGGCGACGGCGATTATGGAACTGGCCGGATCGTTCAGGCGGCAACTGACCATCGGCGCCGGCGGCGTCGAGGGGACAACGCAAACCGGCGATGCGAACGCCGCCACCGGCGACGCCGCCGCGAAACAGGATGCCTGAAATTTGACAAGGACCGCCCGCCCATGAACGAGGACGACGCCGGCAGCGAAGCCGGACCTGGCCGGGACGCCCGGCCGGAAGACCCTGACCTGGAGCCGAACGAAACGGACGCCCTCCTCGCCAGCGGTGCGGCGGCCGGCAACCGGGGCGGGGCGTTGGCGTTTTTCGCCCTTATGGTGGTGGTCGGGGCCGGGCTGTTTTTCTACCTTTCCAGCCGCGGCGCCGGCGCCTTTGTAAATCGCCTCGACGCCAGCCTTCTCGCCCATGCCGAATTGTCCCTCGCCGCCATGGACAACGTGACGGTGGCGCCGTCGTGGCCGATTGCCCTCTACGAACGGCTCCGGGCCGACATGCTGTTCTATGCCGGATTGGCCGCGTTGGCCGCGTACCTGTGGAGCCTCGCCGCCCGCTCCCGCGCCAGGCGCGACGCCTTCCTTGTCCACCAGCGGCTTCGGGAACGCATTGATCAATTGGAAAAACGCCTGGCCCTACTCGAGCCGGACCAGGCTCCGGAGGCGTCCGCCGCCGCCGCGCCGGCGGAAGCGAAAGCGTCGTCGCCCACCGGCGACGTGGTCGGTTCCACCCTTGTGAAAAAATAACCGGCGACCGGTCCCTGTCTGGACCGCGTCCGCACTTTTTCTACTCCAGCAGGAAGGACACCCACTGCCGCCCTATCCACGTATTCTTCTCAAAGTATCCGGAGACACCCTCGGCGG
>JAJBTL010000108.1 GCA_020860865.1 Planctomycetota bacterium
AGGAAATGGCCGTTGTCATGACCCACGACGGCTACATCAAGCGTATGGGCATCGACGTCTACCGGAAACAAGGCCGTGGCGGCAAGGGCGGCACCGGTTCCGGCCTGAAGGACGGCGACTTCATTGAGCACCTGTTTGTCGGCATAACGCACGATTACATCCTCTTCTTCACGTCAAAGGGCCAGGTGCATTGGCTCAAGGTCTACGACGTCCCGGAAATGGGCCGGTCGGCCAAAGGGAGAGCTATCGCGAACGTCCTGCAACTGGACGCCAACGAAAAGGTCTCCGCCATGGTCCCGGTCCGGACCTTCGACGACGAACATTTCCTCGTCATGGCGACTCGGAAGGGCGTTATCAAGAAGACGGTCCTGTCCGCCTTCTCGCACCCGAAAAAGGGCGGCATCCGCGCCATCAACATCGCCGACGGCGATGAACTGATCGGCGTCGTGATGACCGGCGGCAACGACGAACTGATGCTGTCGTCCCGGGAGGGCCTCGCCTGCCGCTTCAAGGAAACGGACGTCCGGGCCATGGGCCGGACGGCGGGCGGCGTCAACGGCATGAACCTCCAGGATGACGACATCTGCATCGGCCTGATGGCGGTGGCGCCGAGCTGCACCGTCCTGACGATATCGGAATCGGGCCAAGGGAAACGGTCCGACTTCGCCGACTACCGCCTGACGAAACGCGGCGCCAAGGGCGTCATCAACATGAACGTGACGGACAAGACCGGTCCGGTCGTCGCCTGCATGACAGTCCAGGAAGAGGACGAGGTGATGATGATAACGTCGAAAGGGATGGTCGTCCGGACGCCGGTGAACGGCATCCGCGTCATCGGCCGCGCCACCCAGGGCGCCAAAGGGATCCGCTGTACGGACGACGACTCCGGCGTCGCCGTCGCCCGCCTGGCCGTGAACGACCGGGAAGACGACGCCGAACAGGCTGAAGGCGACGGTCCGGTCGTCGTCGCGAAACCCGCCGGAGAAACAAACGTCTATATCGAAGTCGACCCGAACGTCGGCGACGACGCGGACGACACCGCCGGTGGTGATGAAGAATAGTTCGTACCACACCACTTGGTAATTATCGCGCGGCCGTCCCATGCGGGGCGGCCGCTTTTTAAATAGACTTCGGCTTCTTTTTCCGTTCGGTACAACGCGCTTTCACCCGTTCGGTTATTGAGACTCCGCCTCCTGTTTTCGAATACGTCTAAACTTGATTTCCGGGCAATACCCCAATGCTCGGACGATACGGCTCATTGTCGTAATGGTGATGTTTTCGTCACCCTGGATTATTCTGGAAAACTGCGGCGATTTCATGCCAATCTTGCGGCAAAATTCGGCATTCGTCATCTTTCTCGCACGGAGAGCCTTAAGGACATTGGCGGCGAATTCCATGCGAAGGACGAGCTCCTGTCCCTCACTCGTCTCTTCATAAGCCTTCCCCTGTTTGCGGACCTTTCCGGCTAATCGCTTCATTTCATTTACGCTTTTATCCATGCTTTTGCCTCCCTTATATCGTCAACCTTTTTATAAATTGCGTTCATACGGCGATCATTTCTCTGGGTCTTTTTTACGAACCAGTCAAGGGCGATGAAATTCGAATACCCATTGTCGAAAAACCCGACTATGCGGTACTGGCTCACGTGAACGCCGTGGGTCTTGCCGTACTCAAGTTTGATGGTATTCGGAAGATATAACCGAAAGTTATAATTACAAAATTGACGCACCTTCACTTCAAGACGGCCCGGAGGGGGGACATCAATTCCGTAGCTATCTTCGAGAAACATGGATATTACCTTTTGGTTGGCCCATAACGTCGTGCCATCCTCGGTGTCCGGCTTAATTAGAGCAATGACAGTCTGCTTTTCCATGCGGTCTCCCCCTTTTTGTATGGTAACTTTAAAGTTACCATTGTCAAGGTGTGATTGCTGCAATCACCGCCTCCGCCGCCCGTCCACCACCTTCCACCCTAAAAACTCCAATAATTTCCGATGCCCGGCTGAAAACGAATATTCCCTCAACAGGTCAATCCCGATCCAGTCCCCGGCGGCGTCGACGCTGCTCGGCGCCTCGCCTTCAGCCGTGAGATCAACCCGGTAGCCGTGGAGCGTCACCCGGTTCGTCGTATACCCGTGTTTTACCACGGCGACGGGCTGGACAGCCGCGTCGGCCATACCGGCAAGGGCGGGAAACTCGTTCCGCACCAAATGCCCGGCCGAAACAGACGGCTCCTCGCCGTCCCCGACCGGTCCGTTCGGAAACTCCCACAACCCGGCCCACAGCCCGTGCGGCGGGCGTTTTCGGATGAAGACCCGGTCCCCGGCCGTCACGATAACGGCAACCCGCACGTGGTCCAGGATAACCGGTTTCGCCTTCGGGACCGGCCGAAGGGCGACGGTGCCGTTCGCCCGGGCGAGGCAGAACCGGGCCAGCGGGCATTGGTTGCAGCGAGGCGTTTTCGCACAGACGAGGGCGCCCAGTTCCATAAGAGCCTGGTTGACTTCGCGGGGCGGATTGCCGGGGAGGAGCGCCGTGGCGGCGGCGGTCACCCGTTCCCGGACCGTTCTGTCCGTCACCGGCCGGTCGAGGTCGAGGACGCGGGCGAAATTCCGGAGGACGTTCGCGTCCACCGCCGGCACCGGCAGGTGGAAGGCGATGGAGGCGATGGCGCCGGCCGTGTAGTCGCCGATGCCCGGAAGGGCGCGGATGGCGTCGTAGTCGGCCGGGAATTTGCCCGCATGGTCGGCCACCAGAACCCGGGCCGCCCGCATGATGTTCCGGGCCCGGGAGTAATAG
>JAJBTL010000126.1 GCA_020860865.1 Planctomycetota bacterium
AGTCGCTCGCGGGCGCTTTTTCCAAACCACCGGAAAAATCACCCTACCGCTCCTTTCAGCGCCTAACCCGGATTATCACTGAATTTCTTAAAATGCTTTCAGTGTTCGACCTCGATGTTTTTGCCGCGAGCGGCAAGGACGTCGGCCATGCGTTCCTCTTCCGTCTTCTTCGGCGGTGCCGTCATCAGGCTGCAAACGACGCCGCAGACCAGCGCCACAATGGAGGCGGGAATGGCCGGTCCGGTGAACGAGGCGATGACCCACTGGTTGAACGGGGTATAGCCGAGGAACAGGACGCCGAAGAGGAGGCCGGAGAAGATGGACGCGAGCCCGCCCTGCCACGTTACCCGTTTCCACAAGGCGCCGAGGAACATCGCCACCGACACCCCTGGAATTATCGAGCCGATGACGTTGGAGATATAGCCCATCACGTCCCGGGCGAACAGGGTGGCGATGAAGGCGCAGAACAGGGTGACGCACACGCCTATCCGCGACCAGGTCGGCACCCGGCGTTCCTCCAGTTCCTTCCCGGTGATCATCGGGTAGATGTCCTGGATGAAGATGGTGACGCAGGCGATGGCGTCGGAGTCTCCGGAACTCATGGTGGCGGACAGGCCGGCGACCATGAACAGCATGCCGAGGAGCGGCCCGAGGACCTGGGTGGCCATGTAGGTGAAGGCGAAGTCCGGGGTGTTGAGGACAGCTTCGGCGTTCGAATTGTAGGCGATGGTGAAGGCGGCCATGCCGATGATGGCCGGCACGAGGGAAAAGACGAACAGGAGGATGCCGCTCCGGGTCATGGCTTTCCGCGCCGCCATGTCGTCTTTCGAATAGTACCAGCGCATGCGGTAGGTCGGGGTGCCGAGGGCCGGAATACCGACGGTGTAGATGAGGGATATAAGCCCCATTACCCCGAGGGTGCCGACGCCATAGATGGTGAGGTTCCCCGCGTTCCCCGACTCCCGGATGGTGGCGCTGATGATATCCCAGCCGCCGGCGGCGGGAATGGCTATGAGGGTGATGACGATGAAGCCGAAGCAGAGGATCATCAGTTGGATGGCGTCCGTGATGACGACGGCGAGGAGGCCGCCAATTATCACGTAGATCCCGAAAATAACGCCCATGATGGCCCGGGACAGGATCGGATCGAGGCCGGTAATATAGGCGAGGTAGGTGGCGCCGCCGTTCATGTGGTTGCCGAGCCAGATGATTTCAATAATCATCATCATGACGGCCATGACGTTCTTCATCTTGAGATTGCCGTCGAAGTGGTACTGCGCTTCTTCGGCCATGGTGATGAATCCCTTGGTGCGGATTCGCCCCCGGTACATGATGTAAACAAGGAGAAAGACGCCAAGGCAGGCGCCAAGGCCATAGGCCGAACCGCCCCAGCCGACCCGGAAGCCGTTGGCGGTGGCGCCGATGGACGATCCGGTGCCGATGAGGGTGGCGCCCATGGTGGCGAACACGAGGAAGGTGGAAAGGTTGCTGCCACCGGTGAGGTAGCCCTTGCCGGAATTCTTGCCGTGGGAATACCAGATGCCGATACCGATCATGATGACGTTGTAGACGATAAAACCGACTATGAAGTAAATGGCGTGAGACTTGTCCATTGTACGCTCCCTTCGCTCCCGAGGACTAGCCTGGGCGTTTCTGGAGGGACTGCTTGGACCACCGGGGAACATCAGGTAAAAGTACCCGGACCCATGTCTCCCCGGAGCGACGTCCCCGGCATTCAAAAGCCGGTTGGACATCCCCCGGGGAAACGAAAGACCGGGAAGGGTATGTATGGCAGCCGCCGGCGGTCGTCGTTATGTTGGCAAAAACCGCACAGGCGGAAGTGATGAGAATTTTGTCAGGTGACGGATGTTCCTCTCCGAAAAACACCCCTCCACGCCGCACTCCGGCATCCGGCTGTGTTGCCACGCTAGGTATGGAATCGCCGGGTTTGGTGCCGGCAACGGGAATGAGGGCGCGTCGGTGCTGCTTCTATGCGTAAACGGAGTGACCACGCCATGCGCGATGGTGCCGCCCGTCGCCGTCTTGTTCGGGAATCGGTCCCGGCGTCTCGACCCGCCACCATGGGGTCGTCCGAACCCGGACCATTTCCGCACATGTTCCCGGCGACGTCATTCCGTACCGGACACGGTCGGGCCAATTGTCGATCAGGCCCGGACCGGCATTCCAGCGGATGCCGTTGTACCCGTCCGTGGCGCGGCCTCGTTCGCGCGCCAGGGCGGCGTCGGTGCGTGCCGTCCCGTTATCCAAAGCATTTATACAGATGCTTTAGGGAAGCGAAACCGCCACGGTCCGCTCATGCGAACCGGCGCAGGCACTCGACGATACAGTCGATCTCCCCGTCCCGGAGAGACATGGGATTTATAAAGACGCCGGGCAGCTCTTCGCTGTAGGCGTGGATAGGCGGATCGTTCCGGCGGAGGTGGTCGATGAGTTCATCGGCCTTTCGGTTGCCGTCCTTCAGCCCGACAAAGGCGCGGGCAATGGGCTGTCCCGCCTCGTTCGGGTAGGTGCGGGTGACGGTAAGGGCCGGGTGGTCCCGGAGGGCATCCCGGAGGATGGCTATCTGATCTTCGCACCATTGGTAGCGGGCGTCGTGATCCATTTCGACAAACTGTTTAATTGCCATGTAGAGGCCGACCAATTCCTCCCGGCCGACCTTCATCATCCGGCCGATGCCGTAGTTCGGGAAGCCGATGGAGGCGACGACCTCGTGGAACTCGCGGTCGCCGACCATGAGGCCGCTGGCCTGCGGACCCCGGAGGTCCTTCC
>JAJBTL010000335.1:0-5770 GCA_020860865.1 Planctomycetota bacterium
GTCCGGGGTGTATTCGGCGATGTTCATCCGCATGGCGGACGACCCGATGTCGATGGCGCCGAGGAGGGCGGGGCGGTTGGCCGGGGCTTTCCGTCTGACAGCGCGTTTCCGGGGCGTTTCGGGGGCGTCTCCTTTGGCCGGCGTCATGGGGCGAGTCCTTCCGGGTTGATTCCCGTTCGTCTGCGCCGTCCGCGTCCCGTGCGGCGGCGGTAACGGACTATTGTACAAAAACCGATTGGGAAACACCATAATACGCCCGCTTATCCCGCCGCCACGTCGAGGGGCGCGAAGACTTCGAGAAGAACGATGAGGAGGTCGTAGCCGGCGTGGCTGCCGGCGGCGATGCCGAAACCGCGTTCTATGTAAATAATGGCGAAGTAGATGCCGGCCAGGGTGCGGAAGGTGAACACCGGCAGATGGGCGATGAACTGGTCCATGGTGACGATTTCTTCCGGCCCGCCCGGCAGGTGGTGGAAGGCGGAAAACACCAGCGCCTGGAGGATGGCGGCGAGGAAGAACTTCCAGCCCCGGGACATGCCGAGGATTTTCCCGAAGAAAAACGCCAGCGTTCCCATGACGAGGATGCGGAAAAAGAACTCCTCGTAGACTCCGGCCCCGCACGACAGGACCAGGTTGGCCTGCCACGATATGTCGGCGGCGCCGACGCCGTCCATGTCCACCGTCTGGGCCAGGGCGGCATTGAGGGGGAGAACGTTAATCAGTTTGACGACGAGGCGGGAGAGGAGGAACACGGGAAGGGCCATGACAAGGCTCTCCAGGATCATAAGGAGCCAGGTATAGGCCGGCGGCCAGTGCCACGATTTCCCGGACATGGCGTGCATTGTCAGAAAGACGATAACGACGGCGATGAACGAAAGGAGCGGGCCCGCCATGCCGAGGCGGCCGAGGCCGTTCGCTATCGCAATGTCGATGGCGTTGGCCCAGCGGAGGCCAGTGAAGGTGTTCAGCCACCAGAGCCCGGCGTGGTAGACGAGGAACAGGGGAAGGGCGAAAATGAAGCCGGTGAGGGGCGCCGACGAATTTTCCATATACAACTGGTAGGCGCCCGGGCCCCTGGTGTCTTCGAAATCCAGCGTATCCATCCGTGCGCTTCTCCCTCGCCCTGGTGCAGAGCCATGTGTGAAGGTGTGGATCACGTTCCGTCGGGTGACACGCATTCCGTAGGACAGACCCGCCCAATGGGGCGGGGCTGTAAACGGAATTGTTTTTCACAGTCGTATAAAGAATATCGTTTCGTCGACCAGGCAATGTACAGCAGGGTTATTTCGCCTTGGCGTACGAGTCTTTCAGTGTCACGGTCCGGTTGAAGACCGGCGCTTCCGGGCGGCTGTCCGGATCGGGGACGAAATAGCCAAGCCGCTCGAACTGGTACGGGACGCCGTTCCCGCCGGTCGGATCGGCAAGACTGGGTTCGAGTTTGGCGTCCCGGATGATTTCGACGCTGTCCGCGTCCAGGTTGTCGAGCCAGGTGCCGCCTTCCGGTGCGACCGACGGGTCGTCCTGCGGGAACAGCCGGTCGTAGAGGCGGACTTCGCCGTTCACGGCATGGCGGGCCGAGACCCAATGCAAGGTCGCCTTGACCTTCCTGCCGTCCGGAGCGTCGCCGCCACGGGTTGCCGGATCGTAGGTGCAGCGGAGTTCCGTGATGTTTCCGTCGGCGTCCTTTACCACTTCCTTGCAGGTGATGAAATAGGCGTAACGGAGGCGGACTTCGCGGCCCGGGGCCATCCGGAAAAACTTCTTCGGCGGGTCTTCCATAAAGTCCTCCGCCTCAATAAACAGTTCACGGCTGAACGGGACCGGACGGGTGCCGGCGGACTCGTCTTCCGGATTGTTGATGGCGTCGAGGAATTCTTCCTTGTCTTCCGGATAGTTTTCAATCACCACCCGGACGGGGCGAAGAACGGCCATGCGGCGAAGGGCGCGGCGGTTCAGGTCTTCCCGGAGAATGGCTTCGAGAAGCTGGATGTCGACGCGGGAGTTTGTTTTCGCCAGCCCGATACGCTGGCAGAAATCGCGAATAGCTTCCGGCGTATAGCCCCGGCGGCGCATGCCGGAGATGGTGGGCATGCGGGGGTCGTCCCAGCCGCTGACGCGTTTTTCCTGGACGAGCTGGATAAGCCAGCGCTTCGACAGGATGGTGTTTGTCAGGTTAAGGCGGGCGAATTCTATCTGCCGGGACGGGAACACCGGCAGGTTGGCGATGACCCAATCGTACAGCGGCCGGTGGTTTTCGAACTCGAGGGAGCAGCACGAATGGGTGATGCCCTCGAGGGCGTCCGACAGCGGATGGGCATAATCGTACATCGGGTAGATGTGCCACTTGTCTCCGGTCCGGATATGGTGGGCGTGGGAAATCCGGTAGAGGACCGGATCCCGCATGTTGAGGTTCGGATGGGCCATGTCGATTTTCGCCCTGAGGACGTGGGCGCCTTCCGGGAACTCGCCCGCCTTCATGCGGCGGAAAAGGTCGAGGTTTTCCTCGGGCGAGCGGGCGCGGTACGGTGAATTTTCGCCCGGAGGGGTGACGCCTTTCGACCGGCCGTCGGCGGTGCCGCGTTTCTGGCGAATCTCTTCGGCGGACTGCGAGTCGACATACGCTTTGCCGTCCTTGATGAGGAGTTCGGCGAATTCGTACAACTTGTCGAAATAGTCCGACGCGAAAAACAGCCGGTCTTCCCAATCGATGCCGAGCCAGCGGAGATCGGCAAGGATGGCGTCGACGTATTCCGTGTCTTCCTTGGCCGGATTGGTGTCGTCGAAGCGCATGTTGAACTTGCCGCCGTAGGACTGGGCGAGGCCGAAGTTCGTCAGGGCGGCTTTGCAGTGGCCGATATGCATATAGCCGTTCGGTTCCGGCGGGAACCGGGTATGGACATGGTCGTAGCGGCCGGACGCCAGGTCGGCACTGATCTGCTCCCGGATAAAATCGTTGGCGGGAGCGGGGCTGGTGGTCATTCTTGTATCCCTATTTTACGGTTTTTGATAACGAAGACGGCGACAAGGCCAAGTATAAACTGCATAAAGCGTCACATTATAATGATTTTCCCGGCACGTGGAAAGAGGCGGCCCGAGAAATGCACCGGGGCAGCCGGCTGGTTATAACGTTTTAGGTCACTCTTGCCTCCTGCGACCGGGTCGACGGCTAAAATAGAAGCGGCCCGTGGATATTCCCGGGCCGCTTCGCGTGGTGCTGTTGTGTAGTCGTATCGTGATCGATTAATCGCGGTACGGTTCTTCGTCGCCGCTGTTTTCTTCCGACTCGTTGCCGGTCGAGACAACTTCTTCGAACTTGTGTTCTTCCACGGATTCGGCCGTGGTCCGGTCATCGTCTTCCGATTCCGCATCCGGCTTTTTCTCCGGCAGGAGCGACGGGTCCGGCTGCGAATCGAAGTAAATGTGGTCGTCCTTCAGGCGGACCGTCACCATGGTGCCGGGGGTGATGGCGCCGGAAAGGATCTCTTCGGCAATCGGATCTTCGACCTGGCGGCTGATGGTCCGGCGGAGCGGCCGGGCGCCGTAGTCCTGGTTGTAGCCCTTGTCGATGAGGAAGCCACGGGTTTCGTCCGCCAGTTTGAGGCCGATATACTGCTCCGTCAAGCGCTTCTGGAGGCCGGAAATCTCGATGTCGATAATCTTGTCCATATCCTCGCGGGTCAGGTATTTGAACACGACCATCTCGTCGATACGGTTGATGAACTCGGGACGGAACTCGCGTTCGACCGCGTCGTAGAGGCTCTTACGGAGGCGGTCCATGTCCGAGTCTTCGTTCTTCTTTGTGAAGCCGAGAGAACCCTGTTTCCGGATAAGGTCGGCGCCGACGTTCGAGGTCATGATAAGGATGGTGTTCCGGAAATCGACTTTCCGGCCATACGAATCGGTGACCTTGCCCTCTTCCATGATCTGGAGAAGGATGTTGAAGATGTCGTGGTGCGCTTTTTCCAGTTCGTCCAAAAGAAGGACGGAGTAGGGGCGGCGGCGGACTTTTTCAGTCAACTGGCCGCCTTCCTCGAAGCCGACATATCCGGGGGGCGCGCCGACGAGGCGGCTCACCGCGTGTTTCTCCATGTACTCGGACATGTCGATTTGGATTAACGCGTCTTCTTCTCCGAACATGAACTCGGCGAGGGCGCGGGCGAGAAGCGTTTTGCCGACGCCGGTCGGGCCGAGGAAGAGGAATGTCCCCATCGGCCGGCGCGGATCCTTGAGGCCGGCGCGGCTCCGGCGGACAGCCCGGGCGATGGCGGATATGGCGTCTTCCTGGCTGACGACGCGTTTGTGGAGTTCGTCCTCGATCTTGAGCATCCGTTCCTGTTCCTTGGCTTCAAGCTTATACAGGGGAATGCCGGTGATGGACGACACAACCTCGGCGACGGCTTCTTCGCCGACGACGCCACGGGCCTGGTGGGTGCGTTCCTTCCAGGCTTCCTTGATTTCCTTTATCTCTTTCTTCAAGGCCTCGGCTTGATCGCGGACGCGGGCGGCCCGTTCGAAATCCTGGGCATTGACCGCTTCCTTCTTTTCGCGTTCGAGGGTCTCGATTTCCTTTTCCTTGTCCTTCAGATCCGGCGGCCGGGTCATGGACGACAACCGAACCCGGGAGCCGGCTTCGTCGATGACGTCGATGGCCTTGTCCGGAAGGAAGCGGCCGGAAATGTACCGTTCCGACAGCTTGACCGCCTCTTCGATGGCTTCGTCGGTGATGCGGACGCGGTGGTGCGCTTCGTAGCGGTCGCGGAGGCCTTTCAGGATGGCGATCGTTTCGGTGGCGCTCGGCGGATTGACGATAATCGACTGGAAGCGCCGTTCAAGCGCGGTGTCCTTCTCGACATACTTCCGGTATTCGTCCAACGTCGTCGCGCCGACACACTGGACTTCACCGCGGGCAAGGGCCGGTTTCAACACGTTCGAGGCGTCGATGGAACCTTCCGCGCCGCCGGCGCCGACGAGGGTGTGGAGTTCGTCAATGAAGAGGATGACGTTCTTGGCCCGGCGGACTTCGTTCATGACCGCCTTGATCCGTTCTTCGAACTGGCCGCGGTATTTCGTCCCGGCCACCATCATGGCGAGGTCGAGGACGACGATACGCTTGCCGAGGAGGAGTTCCGGAACGTTCCCGTTGACAATGTCCTGGGCCAGGCCTTCGACGATGGCGGTCTTGCCGACGCCGGCTTCGCCGAGGAGGACCGGGTTGTTCTTGGTCCGCCTGGAGAGGATCTGGAGGACGCGCTGGATTTCCTTCGACCGGCCGATGACCGGGTCGAGGCTGCCTTCGCGGGCCAGTTGGGTCAGGTCGCGGCCGAACGAATCGAGGGCCGGGGTGGCATTCTCGGCCTGCTGGGCCGTGGCTTCGCCCTGGTGGTGGCTGCCGGGCTGGGCGTCCTGGTTGACGTCGGCGCCGAGGAGTTCCATGAGTTCGGCCCGGACGTCCTCGAGTTTGACGCCGAGGTTCAGGAGAACCTGGGCGGCCATGCCGTCGTGTTTCCGGAGGACGCCGAGGAGAAGGTGCTCGGTGCCGATGTAATTATGTTCAAGGTTTCTTGCCTCTTCCATGGCGAGTTCGAGAACCTTTTTTGCCTTGGGGGTGAAGGGGAGGCTCGAGGAGGCGGAGATGGTCTCGCCCGGGGACGAGACGTATTTCTCGACCTCGAGGCGGATCTTCTCCATGTCGACGCCAAGGTTTTCCAACACGTTGGCGGCGACGCCGGAGCCTTCCTTCACCAGACAAAGGAGGATGTGTTCGGTGCCA
>JAJBTL010000335.1:5780-6442 GCA_020860865.1 Planctomycetota bacterium
CCCGTTCCGCGGGGGGCGGGTGCCGTCCGGCGCCGGGCGCGCGGCCTCTTGGGTGCCATCCCTCGGGGGCCAGCGGCAATCGTTCCGCCTCCTGGCGGGCGAGATTGATTACCTTGCGGGCGCGATCAGTGAATTTCTCCAGCATCGTGTCTGGCTCCTAATTATAGCGCGGGTTAAATGGCCAAAGGGCCACATTTCACATTATGTAATATGGAATACTTTACTTATTATCCATAGACGCTTCCCATCCCTCGCCGACCGGGAAGAACGTCGTCATATCACGAGTTCAATCATATGCATTTCACGTTACGATCTCAACTCCCGCGTAAAGGTTACGTCTAAAGAACCGGTCCGGGTAACGCGATGAGCGCACCCGGACCGGTTGGAGAGTAGTGACGACAGCGTTTACAGATTGCTACGATTGCACACAAAACCTGCGGGTTTGTCCAATGTATGCGTGCTTACTCCCTAACCGGGGTCAGCCGAACGCTTCCGGTCCGGCGGACCGCCCGGTCGAGGCATTCTTCCAGGATGGTGATGCCGGTCTCCAGATCCTCTTTCGAAATGTTCAGGGCCGGAAGCATCCGGAGGACGGTCCCGTGGGTGCAGTTAATGAGGAGGCCGTGGTTCCGGCAGTCGGCGACAAGATCGGCGCCGGGGAA
>JAJBTL010000335.1:6452-9164 GCA_020860865.1 Planctomycetota bacterium
AAGCCGGCTCGCCGCACCGCCTTCACGCCCATGACCTGCTTGACAATGGCGCCGAGGCGTTCGTCCAGCCAGGGAC
Source organism: Planctomycetota bacterium (assembly GCA_020860865.1). GTDB lineage: Bacteria > Planctomycetota > SZUA-567 > SZUA-567 > SZUA-567 > JAJBSZ01. The sequence goes on from JAJBTL010000335.1 coordinate 6,529, forward strand.
CGAGGGTGTTGACGTTGTCCATGACCTTCTCTTCTTCCATCGCCTTCCAGCCGGCAATGCCGGCGGCGCAGCCGAGGGAGTGGCCGCCGAAGGTCGAGGCGTGAGTGCCTGGTTTCAGTGCGGCCGCCACTTCCGGCTTCGCCAGCATCGCCGCCATCGGCATGCCGCCGGCGATGGCCTTGGCCGTCGTGATGATATCCGGCTGGACGCCATAGTACTGGTAACCGAACCATTTCCCGAGGCGGCAGGGGGCGGTCTGGACTTCGTCGAAGATGAGGAGAAGGTTTTTCTCGTCCGCCAGTTTTCTGAGGCCCTGGAGGAACTCCGGCGTGGCCGGGATGACGCCGGACTCGCCCTGGACCGGTTCAAGCATGATGGCGCAGGTGTCCTGGTCGATATTTTCCGCCACCGACGCCAGATCGTTCATCCGGGCGTAGGAAAAGCCGGGGACAATGGGGTTGAAACCGGCCTGGTACTCGGGCTGGCCGGTCGCCGAAATGGCGCCGAACGTCCGGCCGTGGAACGACTCCATCATCGTCACGATTTTATACTTGGGCTGCCGGGCGAGACGGGCCAGCTTGATGGCGGCTTCGTTCGCTTCGGCGCCGGAATTACAGAAATAGACTTTCCGGTTGTCGGCGTGGGTGGAGAGGATCTCGCCGAACTCGCCCTGTTCTTCGTTATAATAGTTGTTCGCGACGTGGATCAGCTTTTTCGACTGTTTGCAGATGGCCTCAGCCACCTTCGGGTGGCAGTGGCCGAGGCCGGCCACGCCCCAGCCCGGGAACAGGTCCAGGTATTCGCGGCCTTCCGTATCCCACAATCGCGATCCCTCGCCTCGGACAAAGCACACCGGGGTGCGGTTGTAATTGGCAATGACGTGTTCCGAAAACTGGTCCTGGATGTCCGAGATTTTCATGACGTGCCTTTCACTGGCTTATCGGGAGGGGAATCGCTCCCGGGTAATTGTTACGCACCGCCGCCGACGACCGCATCCGCCGGTGGACGGTGTTATTTCTTCTCAAGGACGATTTCGGTGCCGACGCCCTTCTTTGTGAAAATTTCCAGAAGAAGCGCGTGTGGCTGGCTGCCGGCGACGATGTGCGCCTTCTTGACGCCGCCCTCAAGGGCGAAGAGGCAGGCTTCGACCTTCGGAATCATTCCGCCCTGGATAATGCCGCTGTCTATGAGCTGTTCGACTTCGGTCCGGTCGAGGTGGGAAAAAATGCTCGACGGGTCGTCCTTGTCCCGGTAAATGCCGGAAATGTCCGAAATGAAGACGAGTTTGTCCGCATGGAGATCGCGGGCGATAAGGGAGGCGGCGGTGTCGCCGTTTACATTATAAAGGTACCCGGATTCCCGGCCGCAGCCGCAGGCGACGGGGGCGACGAGGGGAATGCGTTCCTTGCCGTCCGGCCAGTAGAATCCTTCGAAGGCGCGGTGCACCGGCGTCGCGTCGATGGCGACGGGTTCGCCGACAAAGCCGAGGTCAGCGCCGGGGTGGGCCGGAAGGGACTTTTTCACCGCCCGGAGGAACTGGTGATCGCGCCCGTTCAGGAGGAAGCCGTCGCCGCCGCTTTCCTGGAGGAGGCCGAGAAGATCGTTCCCGACTTCGTCCGCCAGGACGCGGGCGACAATCTGCATCGTCCCGGCGTCGGTGACCCGTTGGCCGTGGATGAACCGGGCCGACACGCCCGTTTCCTTCATTGCCTTGGAAATCTTCTTGCCGCCGCCGTAGACCACCACCGGCCGCATGCCGACGGCAAGCATTATCTGGCAGTCGATGAAAATGTGCTTGAGGATTTCCGGATCGTCCTGGGCCGAACCGCCGAGTTTGATGACGATAAACCGGTTTTTGAAATCCCGGATATACGGCAGTGCTTCGGTGAGCACCTGCGCTTTTCTGACCGCGTCTTCCATCGACCACTCCCCTGTTGCGGCGTTGCCGGTGGCGCCGGTTGGCCGGACACCGTGGCGGCATTGTCCAAAAAGAAGATCCCCGATTACGGGGACGGTTTTTCGGCGTTATTCTTTATTTGCGATTGTGTCAAGGGCGTTAGATTATACTATTATAAAGCTCCACGAACAGCATTTTATGAACGATGGACAACGCGCTCTTTGAAGGCGCGGAGAAGGATTGTATTTTTCAAGCCGACGGCGGTTCGGAACACGCCCGGACGCGTCGGTTGGGCTGACAAGGAAAGGGAGGCTCCCCATGTACGTCATCGGCATCAACGGCAGCCCGCGAAAGGGCGGCAACACGCAAATGCTTGTGAATACCGTTCTCGAAACACTCGCCGGCAAAGGCTGGGAAACGGAATTCTACCAGCTCGGCGGACAGAACATTCGCGGCTGCCAAGCCTGTTCCGGCTGTTTCAAACTGCGTGACAACACCTGCGCCATGAAGGACGACTGCTTCCACGAAGTGTATGAAAAAATCCTCCGGGCCGACGCCGTCGTCATTGGCACGCCGACCTACTACTCCGGCGTCGCCTCGGAAGTGAAGGCCCTCACCGACCGGACCGGCTATGTCGCCCTCGCCAACAACCGCGCCCTCAAGGGGAAAATCGGCGCCGCCGTCGTCGCTGTCCGCCGGGGCGGGGCCATCCATGCCTACGACACCATCAACCATATGT
>JAJBTL010000335.1:9174-19407 GCA_020860865.1 Planctomycetota bacterium
CATATGTACCTCATGTCCCAGATGGTGGTGCCGGGATCGGTGTACTGGAATATCGGTTTCGGCCTCCGCCGGGAAGACGTCAAGAATGACGGGGAAGGCCTCGCCAACATGAAAAACCTCGGCGACACCATAGACCTCGTCGGCCGGGCCCTGAAGCCGGTCCGCGACCAGTGGCCGGAAGCGCCGGGATACTAACCGGGATGACGACGACACCGAAAGGCTTTCGCCTCCACATCGGCGTGTTCGGACGGCGGAACGCCGGCAAATCAACCCTCGTCAACCTGGCGAGCGGCCAGGCCGTCAGTATTGTCTATGACACCCCCGGCACCACCACCGATCCGTTGGAAAAAGCCATGGAATTCCCGCCGCTCGGGCCGGTCGTGTGGATTGACACCGCCGGCCTCGACGACGACGGCACGCTCGGACGCCAACGCGCCGGACGGGCCAGGGACGTCGCCCTCCGGGTGGACGTCGCCGTCGTCGTCTTCGCGGGATGCTGGGGCGACGACGAGGCGCGTCTGGTTGATGACTTCCTCGGCCGTGGCGTCCCGGTCGTCGCGGTCAAGAACAAGCTGGACGCCACGCCGCGTCCAGATCCGTGGCCGGATGTGCCGGAGGCGGTTGTCCGCGTCGACATGTCGGCGGCGACGGGGCAGGGCTTTGATGAGTTCCGCCAGGCCGTCATCCGGGCGGCGCCGGCGGACTTTGTCGAATCGCCGGTCATTGTCCGGGATCTCGTGCCGGAGGGCGGGACGGTAATCCTTGTCGTACCGATAGACAAGGAAGCGCCGCGCGGGCGGCTTATTCTCCCGCAGGTTCAGACGATTCGCGACCTCCTGGACGGCTTTTGCCGTGCCCTCGTTTGCCGGGAGACCGATGTCGGGGCGGCCCTGGACAGCCTGAAAAGGCCGCCCGACCTCGTCGTCACCGACTCGCAGGCGTTTCACGAAGTGTCCCGGTCGGTGCCGGAGGCGATTCCGCTGACCGGGTTTTCCATCCTGTTCGCCCGGACAAAAGGCGACCTCGCCACTTTCTCCCGGGGTGCCGCCGCCATCGACCGGCTCCGGGACGGCGACCGCGTCCTCGTCGCCGAATCGTGCACGCACCATCGGGAGGACGACGACATCGGCCGGGCCAAGCTCCCGGCGTTACTCGGGAAAAAGACCGGACGGCGGCTCGAGTTCGACTTCGTCTCAGGCCACGATTTCCCGGACACGCTTCAGGACTACGCCCTCGTCCTCCATTGCGGCGCCTGCATGACCAGCCGCCGCGCCGTCCTCTCCCGCCTCGCCGCTTGCGCGGCGGCCGGCGTGCCGGTGGTAAATTACGGCATGGCCATCGCCGCCTGCCTCGGCCTCCTTAACCGCGCCCTCGGGCCGTTCCCGGGCGCCGCCCGGGCTTATCATGAAAGCAGTGGAACTACGGAATGACCTTTATTAAACCGCTTCAGATTAAATCGCTCATCCTCGAAAACAACCTGGTCCAGGCCCCGCTTGCCGGCTATTCGTCCATGCCGTTCCGGCTCCTGACGTGGCGCTTCGGCCGGCCTGGCCTCTTGGCGACGGAGATGATCTCCGCCGGCGCCCTTGTCCAGGGGTCGCCGAGCCAGTATCAATATCTCTACAAATCCCCGGCCGAAGGGCCGGTCCAGTACCAGATATGGGGGGCGAAGCCGGACGCCGTCGGCTACGCCGCCGCCAGGGTGACGGAATGCGGCGCCGACGCCGTCGACCTCAATTGCGGCTGTCCGGTCCGGAAAGTGCGGGCGGCCGGAGCCGGATCGAAGTTGATGGAAGACCCGCTCCTCATCGGCCGCCTCGTCCGGGCAATGCGGAAAAACACCGACCTGCCGCTGTCCGTCAAGATCCGCGTCGGCACCGCGCCGGACAACTTCAACGCTGTCGAAGTCGCGAAAATCGCCGAGGCCGAAGGGGTCGATTGGATAATTGTCCACGGTCGCCACGCCAAGGAGTCGTACGGAACGCCGTGCCGCTACGAAGAAATCGCCCGCGTCGTCCAGGCCGTGTCCGTGCCGGTGGTCGGGAACGGCGATGTCCGGGACGGGGCTACGGCCGACCGGATGTTCAGGGAAACAGGCGTTGTCGGCGCCATGGTCGGCCGGGCCTGCATGGGCGCGCCGTGGGTGTTTGCGCGAATCAAGACCGAGTGCGACGGTCTCGCCTACACGCCGCCATCCCGGCGGGAGATCGGGGACATCCTGCTTCAGCACCACGATCTTCTTGTCGAACTCATCGGCGAAAACCGGGCCATACGCCATTGCCGCAAGCTCGGATCGTTTTATTCAAAAGCCTTTGCCGGCGCCCGGGAGTTCCGTGGGGCGCTCAGTTTTGTCAATACCCGTGATGAATTGAAAGGGCTCCTTGTCAGGCATTTTCATTGACAGGCTAATTCCCATTCTGACAATAGGTTGGAACCGTAATAAAGAAAACCGGTCAATCGGCCGCCACCCGTGCCGCGTGACCGGTCACGACAACACCATCACCAAGCGAAAAGGAGAACCGCTCGTGGCCAAGGCCCCGCAACACGCCATCAGTCCCACCCGGGAAGAAGATTACGCCGAATGGTACCAACAAGTCGTCCGCGCCGCCGACATGGCCGAGACGAGCCCGGTGCGCGGCTGCATGGTCATCAAGCCCTGGGGCTATACGCTGTGGGAAAACATCCAGAAAAACATGGATCGGCTCTTCAAGGACACCGGCCATGTGAACGCCTATTTCCCGCTGTTCATTCCGAAAAGTTTTATGGAAAAGGAAGCGGAACACGTCGAGGGCTTCGCCAAGGAATGCGCCGTCGTCACCCATCACCGCCTCGAAGCCGGACCGGACGGCGGCCTCGTCCCGGCCGGTGAACTGGAGGAACCGCTCATCGTCAGGCCGACGTCGGAGACGATTATCGGCGCCATGTATGCGAAATGGGTGCAGTCCTACCGCGACCTCCCCATCCTCATCAACCAATGGGCCAATGTCGTCCGCTGGGAACTGCGGACGCGGCTGTTCCTCCGCACCGCCGAGTTCCTCTGGCAGGAAGGCCACACCGCCCACGAAACGGCGGAGGAAGCCTGGGAGGAGACCCGGAAGATGCTGGACGTCTACGCCGACTTTGCCGAAAACTACCTGGCCATGCCGGTCCTCCGGGGCCAGAAGACGCCGAACCAGCGGTTCCCCGGCGCTGTCGAGACGCTGTGCATTGAAGCGATGATGCAGGACCGGAAGTCGCTTCAGTCCGGTACCAGCCACTTCCTCGGGCAGAATTTTTCCAAGGCGTCCGGCATCATTTACCAGTCCCGGGAAGGCCGCGAGGAATATGCCTGGACAACGTCCTGGGGCTCGTCGACCCGCCTTATCGGCGGCGCCATCATGACCCACGGCGACGACGACGGCATGGTCATGCCGCCCCGGCTGGCGCCGACCCATGTGGTGATTCTGCCCATATTCCGGAAGGAGTCGGAACGCGACGCCTCTCTTGAATACGCGGAAGGCATTGCCCGCGATCTCCGGAAATTGTCGACGCCGTGGGGCGGCCCGGTGGAGGTCATCGTCGACCGCCGCGACATGAACGCGGGGGAAAAAGGCTGGGAATGGGTCAAGAAGGGCGCGCCCGTCCGGGTCGAGGTCGGACCCCGGGATATCGAGAAAAACGCGGTGTTCGTTGCCCGCCGCGACCTTGGGCCGAAAGAAAAGTACGGCCAGGGCCGGGACGACTTCATCGCCGCCTTGCCGTCGCTTCTTGGTGAAATGCAGGACAACCTGTTTAACCGCGCCCTCCGTTACCGGGAGGAAAACACCCGGGATATCGACACTCTCGAGGACTTCCGCGCCTTCTTCACGCCGAAGAATGCCGAACGGCCGGAGATTCACGGCGGCTACGCCATGAGCCACTGGTGCGGCGATGAAGCCTGCGAGGAGACGATTACGAAGGAACTGTCCGTCACCATCCGCTGCATCCCGTTCGACCGGGAAAAGTCCGGCCCGGGCAAGTGCTTTGTCTGCGGCAAGGATTCGCCCGGACGGGTGCCGTTCGCCAAGGCGTATTAGTCGTACAACGGCCGGCCCGATTGCCTTGACTAGGTTCGGGCCGGTTTGCAAAGGTAAAATGTAAATAAGAGGTTTACTCGCGGTCCACGTCACCGGACCGTACCAGGAGAGCGCCATGCCCATCAGCGTCCACGTCGATACCCACACCCACACCGTCCTGTCCGGCCATGCCTGGAGCACCCTCCGGGAAAACGCCGTCGGCGCCGCCAAACGCGGCCTGACCGGCATGTGCCTGACGGAACACGGCCACGCCATGCCCGGCGCCGGTCCGTTTTTCCTCACGACCGCCCAGAAGATGCTGCCGCCGGAGGTGGCGGGGATACGGGTGTTTTACGGGGTCGAGGCCAACATCATCGACATCGCCGGCACTATCGACATCGAGGACCGGATGCTCTTCAACAGCGAATGGAACGTCGCCAGCATGCATGAAATCTGCTGCACGGTCGGGAACGAAACGGAGAACACCGAAGCCTACCTGAAGGTCCTCGACCACCCGGCCATCGACATGCTCGGCCACATCGACGACTGGAAGACGCCGAACGATTTCGAGACCGTCATCAAGGCCGCCCGCGACCGGGGCCGCCTTATTGAAATCAACAACAACTCCCTCCTTATCCGGAAGGGCAGTATGGAACGCGTCTCCGAGGTCATCCGTCTCTGCAACAAACTTGACGCCCGCGTCGCCATATCCTCGGACGCTCACTTCGACGAAATGGTCGGATCGGTCCAGCCCGCCATCGATCTTATGGCGAAGTTGGCATTTCCGGAACAGTTGGTTGTCAACCGGTCGCTCCGGACGTTCGAAGCCTACCTGAAGGAACGGAACGCCCGGGTGCACAGCGCCAGGGACACCTTCCTCGGCAACCGTCGGTCGGAACGGCGCCTGGCCAAAATGAAGGAACGCGGCGAAATGCTGCCGCATTCGCTGCCGGATGAATAAACGCGGGATACGGCGGCGCGGGTGAAGGCCGTCGCTATGACGTGATGGCTGTGTGGAATTGGAGAGGGATTCGAGTCGCAGGGGAAGAATTTGTGAGTGGCGGTTCAGGGGTGATGAAGGCGGCTATACCGTGATGGTTTGGCCTTCCCTGGCGAGGAACAGGCCGGGGAAATCTTTTTTCGCTTCCGCTTCCATCTGGTCGAGCTGGTCGTCGGTGTGGGTCGGTTCGTGGTGGACAATGGCGAGGCGTTCGATGCCGGCGAGGCGGGCGGTTTGTACCGCCATCGGGATGGTGCTGTGGCCCCAGCCTTTTCGGTTTTTAAAATACTCCTCCGACGTGTACTGGCCGTCGTGGGCCATAAGGTCGGCGCCTTTGGCAAAAGCGGCCAGTCGCGGATCGCCGTGCTCTTCGTCGCCTTCGACGTCGGTGGCGTAGACATACGCTTTGCCGTTGTATTCAAGGCGGAAATTAAGGACGTCCTCCACTGGATGGAGGGTGTTTTTTAATACCCGGACGACGATGCTGCCGGCGGGCGGCGTTTCGTTCGGCCGGGCCAGGCGCGGATCGGTTTCGTCCGGCGCCCAGAGGATGACTTCGCCGCCGTTCAGGACGGTGCAGGTGTATTTCATGCCCATCCGGGCCAACTGGACCGGGTGCGCCGTCGGGGACGACAGATCCTCCAACGCGTCCAGGATGGTTCCCGGATTGTCGGCCGGGCCGAAAATGTGCATGGTGACGCTCGGGTTATAGGCGGGCGGAAAATAGAGGATGCCGCCGATGTGGTCGTGATGGTTGTGGGAAAAGAGGATGGCGAAGTTCAGGGGACCCCGGAGTTCCTGCCCGAGACTGATGATGCCGGTGCCGGCGTCGAAGACGATGAGCCTGCCGCCAACTCTGACCTCCTGACTGCTGGTGTTGCCGCCGTACCGGAGGGTGGTGGGGCCGGGCATGGGGTAACTGCCCCGAACGCCACGGAAGGTGATTCTGATCAAGCCCTCGTCATCCACCATTGGATTCCTTGCATAACGGCGTCTGCTTTGCCGTTTATTCTGCCGAGACGGCCCTGCCAGGTCCGTAAAGGTCGAGCGTACAGGCAGTCACGGCGAGGCTGGCATGTGGGAACCGAACCAAGGGTACTCCACGAGTATACATATTTCCCGGCGGAACGCACCTAATTTTTATTCGGACCAACCGGACTGGCGCTTCCCACGCGCCTTGTCCACAACAGGGTCAAGTACGTCTGATGTCATGTGTAAACAAACAGGGCCGTCATCGCGGACGGCCCTGGTGTAAATGTTGCGTTTGTGGAAGCCGCTCGCCCATTTCGTCCGTCGGGACAGCCGTCAGCTTCGCGTTTACCATTGCCTCCCGACGCCCGGGAACGGGTCAGGCGGTCTTGTGCTTCACCACCTGGAAGCGCGGGGTAATGCTGGCCGCCGGGTCGAACGGTGCCGCCACGGGAACCGGAACCGGCTCAGGCGTCGTCACATTGTCGGACATTTGCTGTTCGGCCCGGGGGTGCGAGGCCGAATAGATCCGCTGCATGTCGGCGGCGGTTATGTGGGTATAAATTTGCGTGGTGGAGATGTTTTCGTGTCCGAGAAGCTCCTGCACGACCCGGAGGTCGGCGCCACGCTGCAACAGGTGGGTGGCGAAAGAGTGCCGGAGCGTATGCGGCGACACGTCCGTCGGCAGCCCGGCGAGGGCGGCGTAATGGGACAGCATGCGCCGGACCGAACGGGTGGTGAGGCGTTGTCCCCGGAAGTTCAGGAACACCGCGTTCGGGTCGAAACGGGCGCGGTCGTGGTGCGTTGTTTTGAAATGGAGGTATTCCTCGAGGGCGGTCATGGCGTAGCGGCCGACCGGGTTGATCCGCTCCTTCATGCCTTTTCCCCGGAGACGGAGGACGCGGCGCTCGAGATCAATGTCGTCGTGGTCGAGACCGACCAGTTCGAACGACCGGAGGCCGGCGGAGTAGATGAGTTCGAGGATGGCCTTGTCCCGGCTCCCGATAAAGGTGCCGCCTTCCGGCGTGGCGAGGAGCCGTTCCATCATGGAGATGGTGAGGAAGGTCGGGATCTTCTTCTCCAGCTTCGGGGTGTGGACGACCCGGGCCGGGTTCGAGTCGACGCGGCCGTTCCGGTTCAGGTATTTGTAGAAGCTCCGGAGCGCGGCGATTTTACGGGCAACGGTTTGTCGCGACGCACCTTTTTCGCCAAATTCAGCCATGAACGAGCGGATCTGATGGTGGCTGACCTTTTCCGGAAAATCGGCGACCATGCCGTTGTCGACAAGGTGCGCGTGGAACTGCGCCAGGTCAACGCCATAATTCCTGACCGTGTGTTCGCTCATGTTGCGTTCAAGCGCCAGGTAGTTCAGGAACTCCAGGATGTCCGGCTGGTTGGTGCGGCTTAAGGTGGACAATGTGTACCCCTTTCTCCAAAAATCATTGGCCGCCAGCATCACACTGGCGAACGGACGAATCCGCGTCCGATTCTTTTTCGGCCTATGCTTGTTATCGGATGGAGACGGGGGGAGCCTTGAGAGAATTTTTCAAAACCGTTGAAAGAAATGCTGTGATACCTGGATTTACAGCATTCCCCGATACGGCGTCGCGGTTACCGGACGCTGGCAACGCACCGCGGTATCGGCCGTAAACAGGTGAAAAAACGCCCTTCTCCGAAGAAAAGGGCGTTCACGAAAACGTGGTAAAAATTTACGACGACTCAGTCCTCGTCGTCGTCCTCGTCCGTGGCCCGGGGTAGGCCGGGACCGGCGAGGCGCCGTCCCATGACCGTCACCTCCCGAATCGGAATAAAGCCGAGGCTGGCCGCGAAGTCCCGGCCGCCGGCGCCGGCGAGGGACAACGACGCCTCGACCCGGACGTGATCCGAACCGCGCCGTTCCAGTTCCGCCAACGCCAGGGTGGCGAGTTGTTTGCCGATACCCCGGCGCCGCCACTCCGGCCGCACCGCCACGTAGTGGAGCTCGTTCACATACGGGTTGACGCAGGCGGCGCCGACCACTTCCTCCCCGGCCTTCGCCAGGTAGCAGCAGTCCATCAGTTCAATTGTGCTGAAATAAAAGTCGTCAGCCGCCATCAGTTCGTCCGCGAGGCTCGAGGCTGGCAGCCCGGCCTCGGCCGCCGCGTGGTTCTCCGGTTCCAGCGTCGGGCGGTGGACGGCGAGGGGCAGGGGGCCGAGTCGGCCCTGGTCGGCCAGTTGGGCCCGGTCGATTGCGATGTCTGCCATGGCGAACTCCGTGTCCTTGGAGAATGGTTACACTTCCTTCGGGTTGACAAACGGCATCATCCGCCGCAGTTTGCGGCCGGTCGTTTCCAGTTGGCTGGTGCGGTCGCGTTCGCGCATTTTCTGGAGAACCGGCATCTTGACGAGGCATTCCATCAGCCATTCCCGGGCGAACGAACCGTTCTGGATCTCCCCGAGAATGTCCCGCATGGCTTCGCGGCTCGAGTCGTTGACGACGCGCGGGCCGCGGGTGTGGCCGCCGTATTCGGCCGTGTCCGACACCGAATGGTTCATGTAGGCGAGGCCGCCCTGGTAGAACAGGTCGACGATGAGTTTGAGTTCGTGCATAACTTCAAAGTAGGCGATTTCCGGCTGGTAGCCGTTTTCCACCATGAGGTCGAAGGCGCTCCGGACGAGTTCACTAACGCCGCCGCAGAGGACGGCTTGTTCGCCGAAGAGATCCGTTTCGGTCTCTTCCTTGAAGCTGGTCTCGAGAAGACCGGCACGGGCGCCGCCGACGCCCATCCCGTAGGCGAGGGCGATTTTCAGGGCGTCGCCGGAGTAGTTCTGGTGGATGGCGAAGAGGCAGGGGACGCCGCCGCCCTTTTCGTACTCGGACCGGACCAGATGGCCGGGGCCTTTCGGGGCAATCATGGCGACGTCGATGTTTTCCGGAACGGTTATTTGCCCGTAGTGGATGTTGAAGCCGTGGGCGAACATGAGCATCTTCTTCTCGGTCAGGGCCGGGAGGATGTCCCGCTCGTAGACGGCGGCCTGGACCTGGTCTGGGAGGAGTATCATGACGACATCCGCCTTGTCCGCCGCTTCCCGGGGGGTGAGGACGGTAAAGCCGTGCTCTTCGGCGAGACGGGCGCCGGGCCCGCCGGCCTTCGAGGCGACAATGACCTGGAACCCGGAATCACGGAGGTTCTGGGCATGGGCGTGGCCCTGGGAGCCGTACCCGATGATGGCGATGGTTTTGCCGTCGAGGACGGACCGGTCGACGTCTTTTTCATAATACATTGTTGCCATGGACGCGTACTCCTTAACTGACTGCTAGGTTGGCGAGAGAGGCTGTGTCCTCGGACACTGTCTCGGTAACGGGTACCTGTTTAAACTCTTCTATATTAAACTTTCTCCCCAAAAAAAGAACCCGCACCGTCGCCGGTGCGCGCTCACGCGGCGGGCGCGTCCCGCCGGACAGGGTTTTATTTACTTGTAGATTTTTCCATCCTCCAGGTCAAGGAGGTAATTTTCGGCAATTTCTCGCCGGTCCAGTGGCGGAACTGGTCGGCGATTTGGCGGAGAAATATCTGGACGCCGTCCACGACGATGGCGCCGGCCGCCGCCGCGTCCTTCAAGAACTGCGTCTCCTGTGGATTGTGGACGACATCGAAGGCAAGCATGCCCTCGCGCCAATTCGCCGCCGGGAACGGCGATTCACCGACATTCGGGTACATGCCGACCGGGGTGGTGTTGGCGACGACGTCCCAATTGGCATGGAGAGCGTCGTTCCAGTCTTCCACGTCCCACTCCATGCCGTCCACCGACGCCGCCCGCCAGGCCGAATCGCTGTCGATGGCCGCTATGGTAACGCGGCAGCCGAGGAAAGTAAGGGCGAGGGCGGCGGCCCGGCTGGTGCCGCCGGCGCCGAGGACGAGGGCGGAGCCGCCGGTCAGATTGATGCCGTTGTCGAAGGTGGCGGCTTTGATTGTCTCGAAAATCGCCGGTAGATCGGTCGAATTGGCCCGCCAGCCCTTTTCCGTCAGGGTCAGGGTGTTGGCGGCGCCGAGGCGGGAGGCGTTTTCGGAACAGAGGTCGGCCCAGCGCACCGCCGCCATTTTGTGGGGCATCGTCACGGACAGGCCGTGGAGGTTGATGGCGTGCGGGACGGTGTTCAGGAAATCCTCCGCCGAGACGGAAAAGAACGGGATGAACACGCCGTCAATCCCGAGTTGGCTGAAGGCGCGGTTATGGATGCGGAAGCTC
>JAJBTL010000335.1:19417-23678 GCA_020860865.1 Planctomycetota bacterium
GCTCCGGGAATGGGCGACCGGGTTCCCGAGAAGGCCGAAAACCGGCGTCTCCGGCGTCAGGTCCACCACCCGGTAGACGAGGGCGAGATCGCGGGCGGTCGGTTTCCCGGGCGCCGCTTCGAACCCGCGTTCCGGCTCGCCGTAGGTGAAGCGGGAGCCGTAGGCCGGGCCGAGGATGCGGGTCATGATGCCGCCTTCCCCCATGGCGATGGCGATGACCGGCTTTCGGCAGGAACGGATGGCCTCAAGGACGCGGATGTTGTCGAGGGGTTTTCGGTAGGTGACGACCATCTTGACCCAGTCGCAGGGTATGGTGGCCATTTCCCTGACCCGTTCCGACAGGTTGTCGGGCGTGCCGTAAAAGGCGTGGTGACTGCAGATGAGGACGGCGTTCCCGACCTTGCCGGCGAGGAACGGGACGTCCTTCAGTTCCGCGTCGATGTAGGCGGCGCCGGATTTCCCGGCCATCATGAGGATGGCCCGCCGTTCGTCGTCCGTGCCGGTAAAGCCGCCCCGGTCCGCCATCGACCGGCAGGTGGCGACGACCGGACGGCTGGAGGCGGCGATAAGCGTGGGGATGTCCGGCGGCTCTTTCAGGCTGTCCAGGCGGAGTTCGTGGACATCGACCGGTTCGTGTTCGGCGTGGCGCAGTTGGTCCAGCATTTCCTGGTTGGTGGTGGCGAAAAGCGGAATGCAGATCATTTTATATGCCCTCTTGGCAAAGATGAGGGATTTGATTATACTCGTTTGTCCGCTTGCTGTCGACTGGTGAAAAAAGTCGCGGCGTGGGGAATTCACTGTAGCATCGACGTTGTACGCGCCATGTCGCACGGGGTAAATGGAAGTTGTCAAAACAGCTTCTCAAGGGGATTCGGGGATTCTATGAAAACATCTGGTAACGCTGTCGCCATCCGGTCACTGTGGTTCCTCGTCCTTCCCCTCTTTGTCCTCGCCGCCGGCTGTCTCCCGCAGGGCGATGCCGACCCGGTCGCCTACCAGGACAGCGCCGTCAAGGGTGTGGCGGTGAAACCGGTCCGGAGCAACCGGGACGCCGACGAGGCCCACCGCCTCGTGAACGACCAGCGCGCCCGCCGGGGCATGCAGCCGCTGGCCCGCCGCGCCGACCTGGACGCCGTCGCTTACGCCCACGCCCGCGATCTCATGCGGATGAACCGCCTCAGCCACATGTCGTCGGACGGCCGCCAGCTCGAAGATCGCCTGGCTCGGCTTGATTGGGAATGGGCCGGCGAAAACCTGGCCCGGAACAAAGGCTTCGGTTCGCCGGCGGCGGAAGCGGTCAAGGGCTGGATAGAATCGCCGAAACACTATGAAAACATGTTCCGGCCCGACTACAGCCAGACAGGCATGGCCGCCCTCTACGATCCGGACGGCGGTTTCACCTACTTTGTGCAGATTTTCATAATCCCGGCCCATTAAACGGGTACACAGACACGTATGGACACAGACCGCATCTTCGCCATCGACTTTACCTCCGTCGACATGACGGCCGCCTTTGTCTCACCGGACGGCCTCGAGGAAGGCACGGCCGGTTTCGACCTGGCGGATTTTCAGGCCGGAGAAAGCGACCCCCTGGACAAACTCGTCACCCTTCTCATGGCCAAGGCCCGCGTCGACGGCCGGCCCTACCGCGCCGCCGCCGTCACCCTGCCGTGCGATCTCGACGCCGACCGCCAGCGCATTATCAATTTTCCCCAAGCGACCTGGCTCAACGACACCCGCCTCCCGGAAGTGCTCCAGGGCGTTCTGAACGTCCCCGTCATTATGGAACGGCGGGCGGTGGCGATGCTGGCCTATGACCGGGTCATGCTCGGCCTCCCGGAGGACGCGCTCATTCTCGGCTGTTACGTCGATATGCACTACGACTCGGCTTTCTGGATACATGGCGCGCCGGTCCTTGGCAAGAACGGCGCCGCCGGCAACATCGCCCACATGACCATCCACGACCGGGAAGACATCTGCTTCTGCGGCAAGGCCGGCTGCGTCGACCTCTACGGCGCCGGAGTCCGCCTGAACCAGCTCCACTCGATGATATTCCCCGACACGCCGCTGGACGAACTGTTTGTCCGCCACGGCGATCACCCCATCGTCGTCGACTACCTGTCGATGATGGCGTATCCGATTGCCATCGAGGCAAACGTCCTCGATCCGGAATTCCTCATAATTGGCGGTGAAATCCCCGGTATGCGCGGTTTTCCCCGGTCGGTCCTCGAGGAGGCGGTGGTCAGGCTTAGTTACCGCCCGGAATCGGATAGCGCCAGCCACCGGCAAACCGTGCTGCCGTCAACAGTGACGCCCGGCACCGGCAGGCTCTGCGCCAGCATGTTTGCGCGGGAGAAATTGGCGGGAGTGTAACGGGAATAGAGCGTTTCCAGGATTGTTCCGAAGACATTTCACATACGTGCCGAGAGCCCGGGCTTCTAAACGCTACCCCTCACCCGGCCTGGGCTGTCGGCTTTTTCATCAGCACGCCATATACGCCTTTTACACCTCATTCGCCTCTGGATATGAAATAATCGGGTGTAATCGGGTGTGTTATTGGGTGTGACGACCACTTCCGCATTGCTTGCCAAGAATGTAGTCATGGCTAATCCGGTGCGCCGGTTCGTATGAACAGCCAACCGTTCGGCTGATTTCCATCGGTGTCGTGATGCCATTTTCGATGGCTGTGACGATATCGGCCCGCCACGAAGCACCGTAGAGATAGCGGTTCCGGTATTGCCTGTTGGTAGCTATCAGTTCTTTCGGCGTCAGAACATCGGATTCGCGTATTCGTAACGAATTCCGAGGGACTCGGAAGCCAAGCGGAAGCCAGGGTAGTATGCCTTTTCGTACAATAGCGCTTTCAGTTACTTCCGGGTCATAAAGGTAAACCGGGCCGGAAACCTCCGTTATGAGCTTTCGCCATTTGTGGTAGCCACATTCAACAGCCCAAGCGGCTACGAACGACATCCATGGCGATGGTTTTCGGGTCGTTTCGGCTTTGTCGTAAAGCTTGGCGAGCTTCTCAATTATGACATATTTGCCGTGGATCTTAATCCAAGACATGAATACAGACGTAACGCGGTAATCATCGGTAAAAGAATCGATGACATTGAGCAGGGTGGATTCGATATCTACCCAATCACGCCTCTTCTCCATTTCCGTGGTACCAAGTCTGAATCCTATCGTTATGAGATCGTGGTCGCTAACAAGCTGGCTGGTAGTCATAGCCCAACTCCTTCGCAAGTTTCTTCAATGACTTCCTGACATGGTCCGGCCAATACTGGTTGCCGTCCCTTTCGAAGAGCCAACCTAAACAGTGGTCCAACTCCTCTGCCGTAGGTGACAGGGCGATGCAGTCGGCTATGTCAAGCTCACGATCGCAGAGGGCAAATAGCTTTGTCATTAACAGGTCCTGCCGCCCAAGCGTCCGAAGCACGATGGCCTTTCCCGAATAGAGCGGGATCAGCCGTTCCTCCCATCCGTCCGGAAGGTCTTCCGTAAGGGATATCGGTCCATTGTTGAGCCAATTCTCCCACAGATGCAGGGTTGAATTTTCATTTCTGAAATCCTGTGCAGCTTGCTTTATTTCTTCCGGCAGAACCGGGTCAAGACAGTCGATGTCTTTAGTGAACCTGCTGGTTAGTCCCATAAAAATAAGGGCAGCTCCGCCGATTATAACCGCATCGAATCGGAGGCTGCGTTCTACCAGATAACTATCGAATTTGTGAATTATTTCTTTCATGGTTTTATTGTATCATCCAATAAATAATACGTCAATTTAAATGGCCATGGGCATTTCTTGATGTGTATTACCAGCTACTTAGTTGTGATGGTAGGAAGAATGGAAATGCCGACACCCGCTCGGTCTTCGTCGGAGCCGCCAAGCTCCCCTAACCTAGGCGGGAAACGCGACGACATCCCCGGAATTCAGCGGTAAAAGCCGGTCGGTAAACGGGGGAGGCCTCGCGTCTTTTGTGGTGGGTGGTTAGTCTGTCCCTCACCCTGTCGCGTATCCCGGTGGGCGTGGATGGAAATCGTCCACCATGCCGTTTACCTCCCGGCAGAATTGTGCCGGTGTAACTCGGTCATGGTGGTGACGTGGTTTTAAAGGGGATGCCGTCACCTGCAGACACATAAGGGTCGCCAAACCCCGCATACCCAACAGGAACACGACGGACACCCCCAAATTGGGGGACCGGATTCGTGTTAGGTTCTGTCTGAATTATCCGACGGTGCAATTTTCCGAAGCAAGCGCCTT
>JAJBTL010000294.1:0-1339 GCA_020860865.1 Planctomycetota bacterium
GTAATAACCGACTTCATGGGGCAGTGCCTTACAAAGGTGACGTGGTTGGCTTTTCACGGTTTCAGAATCGCCCAACCAGCGCGCGGACGCTGACCGGCGAGTACACTGGGTGCGAGCCGCCGCCGTGACCGCCCGCCTACGGCGCCGCTTCCAGCCGAACCCGGGCGGTGTCGGCGGCGCCGATGAGGCCGGCGTTCTGTCCGAGTTCCGCCGGGACGATTTCCATCGTCCGGCCCGGGTGGTGGTTCCGGTTGAGGCAGGTGCGGCGGATGGTGCCGAAGAGGATTTCGCCGGCCTGAATCATCCCGCCCGCCACGACGCAGCGTTCCGGGTTCAGGAGTTCCGCCACCGCCGACGCCATCACCCCGAGGTAATGGCCGGTCTCTTCGACAATGTGGAGCGCCACCGGATCCCCGGCCGCCCCGGCGGTGAAAATGTCGTAACTGGTCAGCGTGTCGTACCGGTCCCGGAGGGACGACGACCAGCCCTGGTCGAGCATGTCCCGGAAGCGCCGCACCACGGAACTGGCCGACGCATACGCTTCGACGCAGCCGGAAGCGCCGCAGCCGCACCGCCGTCCGCCATCGATAATCGGCACGTGGCCGAGTTCGCCGGCGGCGCCGTCCCGGCCGATATGAAGCTTGCCGCCGATGATGATGGCGCCGCCGATGCCGGTCCCGAGGGTGACCATCATCATGTGCTGGACGCCCCGGCCGGCGCCGTGGACGTATTCGCCCCAGCCGGCGCAGTTGGCGTCGTTTTCGATAAAAGTGCGGATGCCGGTGCGTTCCCGGATTATCTCCGCGAGCGGAACGTTCTCCCAGCCCGGCATGTTGGGCGCGTTGAAGACAAGGCCGCGTTCCTGGTTGAGTGGCCCGGGGAAGCCGATGCCGACCCCCATAATGTCGTCCGACAGTTTCTCGGCGGTGAGGAGGACGCGTTCAATCCCATCGACCAGTTTGTCGATAACCGCCGACGAGCCTTCCTGGGCGTTGGTGGGCGTCTCGTACTTGGAGACAATCTGGTGGTTTTCGTCGATGACGCCGCAGCGGAAATTGGTCCCGCCAAGATCGATGCCGATGTAATGTGAAGCCATGGCTGGTCGCCTCCGTTTCGGTGATCGCCCCGGCGTCGGTCAGGCGCGAGGGCGCGGGGAAAAACGGCAAGGAACATGTTTCGAACAGGGTATGGTAAATGTAACCGCTCTCGGGTACAGTGGACAAGGACGAAAATTTTTAACCAAAAACTTAATCAGCCGCACCAATGGAAAAGGAACGCCCGCCGCGCCGGTGAAGAACGGCGACTCCGCCAGCGGCGAGTTCGCCACCACGCTCTTAAT
>JAJBTL010000294.1:1349-2756 GCA_020860865.1 Planctomycetota bacterium
ATCCATGACAATACAACGCCCGGACGCGGTAGTCCTCGGCCTCATTTGCCTCGACATCATCCCCGGATTCCCCGCCGGGAGCACCGCCGGGGAAAACCTCTTCGTGCCGGGAAAACTCATCGAAGTCACCGATGCCGTCCTCTCCAGTGGCGGCGCGACATCAAACACCGGCCTGGCCCTGCACCGCCTCGGCTTCGATGTCCGCATCGTCGGGAAAATCGGCGACGACACCTTCGGCCGCGCCCTTCTGGGCATTTTTCAGGCCGAAGCCGAACACCTCGCCCGCGACATGATTATCTCCCCTGACGAAGGCACGTCGTACTCCATCATCCTGAACCCGCCCGGCCGGGACCGGATGATCATGCACTCGGTCGGCCCGAACGCCACCTTCGCCTCCGCCGACGTGCCGGACGAAACGCTTCGCGGCCGCCTCGTCCATTTCGGCTACCCGCCCCTCATGAAAAAGATCTACGAAAACGACGGCGCCGAACTCGAACACCTTTTCCGCCGGGCCAAGACGAACGGCGCCACCACGTCCCTCGATATGGCGCGGCCGGACCCGGACAGCCCTGCCGGACGCCTTGATTGGCGGGCCTTCTTCAGGCGCGTCCTGCCGACGGTGGACGTCTTCGTCCCGTCCATCGACGAACTCGTGTTCATGATTGACCGGGCCCTTTTCGACCAGTTGGAGCGGGACGCCAACGGCGGCAATCCCGCCGCGCACCTGTCCATGGACGAAATCAACGCCATCGCGGACGACATCCTCGCCTACGGCCCGGCCATGGTCGGTTTCAAATTGGGTGACGAAGGCTTCTATCTCAAGGTGACGGACGACCGCGCCCGCCTCGCCGCCATGGGCTCGCTGACGCCGCCGGACCTGGACGCTTGGCGCGGCGCCCGGTTGGCCTCGCCGTGCCGCTGCGTCGAAGTGGCGGGAACGATAGGCTCCGGCGACTGCACCATCGCCGGTTTTCTTGGCGGCCTGTTCCGTGGCACCGGTCCCGAGGAAGCGGTGGCGATGGCGGTGTCGCCCGGCGCCGCCAGCGTCGAAGTCCGCGACGCCAACAGCGGCGTCCCGCCCTGGGACAGCCTGAAGGAACGCCTCGCCGCCGGCTGGCGCCAGAATCCCTGTTCCCTCATCCCAAATGATTGGGAACCGGGCCCGCACGGCGTCTGGCGGAAAAAATAACCGTCCCTCGGCCGGAAAAGAAAACCGCCTCGTTGTCCAACCGGACGCGAGGCGGAAAAGTTAAAATATCGATAACGTAAAAATGAAGCATGGCAGGGCATTTTAATAGGTATCAAACATCCACTGCAACTCCGCCGTATCGGCGGTTTTCATGAGCGCCAGTTGCAACAGCACCCGGGCCTTCTGCGGATTAAGACTGCCCGCGATGACAAACCCGT
>JAJBTL010000365.1 GCA_020860865.1 Planctomycetota bacterium
CCCAGTGACTCCACAGCGGCGAAAATCGCGTCGACCGCCTCCTTGGAGTCGGCGGTGTGGGTGATGGTGAAGCCGGGAAAGCCGCCGCCGCCGGCTGACGGCGGGTTGGTCGCGTCGATGTCCGCGGCCAGTTGGTCAAGCGGGAACAGTTCCAATTTCGATCCGCCGTTCTGGAAAAAGACGATGTCCGGTTTTTCTTCCATGTTCGGCGTCGTGAAGCCGAGGCCAAGGAAGAAGGCGCGGGACTTCACGATATCCCGGACGCCGAGGCAGATCACGTTGATGCGGTTCATGAGACGGGGAGCCATATGCGTGTCCTTTTACATAAAAATGGCCAAACGGGCCGGTTTGAATATCGACGGGGCGGTGGAAAATTTTGTCACAGACAGGCGTGCCAAACTTCAAGTGGAAATTGTGGCGGCGATGATTTCATCCGGTATAGTCACCTATGGAACAGCTTTTCGCAAGAAAAACCCAAGTGACTCCGGGCGGGCCGATCAAAATTTCGTGCCGCGCCCGGCCCCCATTCGCCCTGTCGACGCCTCCCGCCGCTCGCCCGCATCCGGGCGGGCGCGGACGCGGCACCCGTCTTCCATGAAATAACGGTCCACTCCGCCCTTCGCCCGGTCGCCGGGCCGGGCCGGTGGCCGGTGGCGTATAAACTGTAAAGCGGTATTAAAACCACTTGTCCGAATTTCTATTGGGAAGATTAGGAGACTGTCATGAAAGAGAAAATGCAACGGGGCGGCCGGTTCCTCAGCGCCATGGTAATGCCAAACATCGGCGCCTTTATCGCCTGGGGCCTCATTACCGCCCTCTTCATCCCGGACGGCTGACTGCCCTCGGCCAGGCTCGCCACCATTGTCGGGCCGATGCTGTCCTACCTCCTGCCGATCCTCATCGGCTATACCGGCGGTTCCATCGTCGCCGGCCACCGGGGCGGCGTGGTCGGCGCCATCGCCACCATCGGCGTCGTCGCCGGCGCCGACGTCACGATGTTTCTCGGCGCCATGATATCCGGCCCCATCGGCGGCTGGGTCATCAAGCAGTTCGACAAGAAGATGGAAGGCCACATCCCGGCCGGTTTCGAGATGCTCATCAACAACTTCTCCGCCGGCATCCTCGGCGCCATCCTCGCCCTTCTCGCCCTCGTCGTCATCGGCCCGGCCGTGATGGCCCTGAACGCCGTCCTCAGTGCCGGCGTCGCCTTCTTTGTCGAACACGGCCTCCTGCCCCTGGCGTCCATCTTTGTCGAACCAGGCAAGATCCTTTTCCTCAATAACGCCATCAACCACGGCATCTTCACACCGCTTGGCGTCGAGCAGGCGAACGAATTCGGGAAATCCGTGTTCTTCATGATCGAGTCGAACCCGGGCCCGGGCCTCGGCCTTCTTCTCGCCTACACCCTGGTCGGCCGTGGTTCCGCGAAGACCAGCGCCCCCGGCGCCATTATCATCCATTTCTTCGGCGGCATTCATGAAATCTACTTCCCCTACGTCCTTATGAACCCGGTCCTCATTCTCGCCATGATCGGTGGCGGCATGACCGGCGTCTTCACCCTGCAGCTCCTGGACGGCGGCCTTATCGCGGCGGCCAGCCCCGGCAGTATTTTCGCCGAACTCCTCATGACGCCCCGGGGCGGGTTCTTCGCCAACATCGCCGCCATCGTCGCCGGCTGTGTCGTCAGCTTCGTCCTCGCCGCCATCCTCCTCCGCATTTTCGGGAAGGACGAGGATCTGGAAACGTCGCAGCGGCGCATCAAGGAGATGAAGGCGGCCTCGAAGGGCCAGACCGTCGACTCCCCGGCCGTCGCCACCAACGGTGACGTCCCCAGCCTCGACGCCGCTGTCGGAGAGGCCGGCCGTCCGGTCGATAAGATTGTCTTCGCCTGCGACGCCGGCATGGGGTCCAGCGCCATGGGCGCCACCATGCTCAAGAAAAAGCTCAAGAAGGCCGGGCTTGACAACATCGAAGTGGTGCATTCGCCCGTCAGCGAAATCCCCAAGGACGCCGAAGTCATCGTCACCCACGTCGAACTGCGGGAACGGGCCGCCGCCGCCAATCCGAACGCCCGCCTCGTCCTCATAACGAACTTCATGGGCGCCCCGGAGTACGACGAACTCGTGAACGAACTGAAAGCCGAGCAGGGGAAGTAAAGAAGCAGGAATCGCCCGCATGAGCCGCGTTCCGCCCAGTCGGTCACCGCACGTCAAAGACGACCGGCGGGGCGGAACAACCGGGTACCGGTCCCTCGGGCACCGAGCCAATAAGAATCCATTGAGGAGAAATTCATGAAGGAACTATCATATACGATACATGACGAGGACGGCATCCACGCCCGTCCGGCCGGAATGCTGGTGAAGAAAATGCAGGAATATGCCAGCGCCGTTACGATTAAGAACGGCGAAAAAACCGCCGACGGCAAAAAGCTTTTCCAGGTGATGAAACTCGGCGCCAAACAGAACGACACTATCACCGTCACGACGGACGGCGCCGACGAGGACGACGCCCTCGCCGCCGCCAAGAGCATACTCGAAGCGAATCTGTAAAAAAGCGCATAACTACCGTGATACGGCGACAGCCCGCGTAATCGCGCTTTCCGATTGGAGCATTTTAAGAATTTTCGTGATAATTCCGGGTTAGTCGCATCCAGTCGCTCGCGGGCGCTTTTTCCAAACTACCGGAAAAATCACCCTACCGCTCCTTACAGCGCCTAACCCGGATTATCACAGAA
>JAJBTL010000244.1 GCA_020860865.1 Planctomycetota bacterium
ACGTTTGGCCTACCAGGAAGAAAAGCTCAGGAGAATGCAGCGGAATTGGCGCTTTTCGCAGTACAACCAGCCCGAGGAAGGCGATTATTATCGGAATTCCCAGGATTCCCGCTACCTCGACGAACGGCGCCGTCTCGATGAAAAACGCATTAGTGATTACAACAGGTATCGTGCCGACCGCCGCGTTTTGGCGGAACGCATGAAAAGGCATGACCGTACCTCCCCGGAGCACAGCCGCATCCGGTCGGAACTTGAGCAGCTTGATCGCAATCACGTCAATCGTGAACGCGGTTACGAGCGTCAGTACCGGACCATGGACGCGGACTACTCTATAAGTCGCTGGTAAGCGACGCCATGAGGACGGTTGTCACGCAGCCGGTAGCAGCGGAAGTTTTGTGCAACGCGGCTGTCATCTACCACGGTGGCCCGATGTGGTCATCTCCGGCATTCATGAATCCCGCGCCCAGTGCCGGCTTTTCACGAATGCCCAAGCATTCGATTATATTCTCGCCGTCGAGGCAACAATATCTTTGAATGCTTTTTTTAACGCAGTACCCGGCGGTTTGTCTGTGGCGAGGTTTGATTCGCGGACGTTGTACGAGTTAGGGCCCGCGCTTTGGCGCTCCTATCCTTCGCGTCGGCTTTGTGGCCGACCGCACCGGATGGAACGGTCCGTACCAGGCAACAGAGTGAAGTCATGTTCCTTCCCGGGTTCCGGAGATGTCCGTTTATACGGCAAGTAACGGACTCGCGATGTAGGACGCGCCTGCCACAGATTTCCGCCCGCCATGCGGAGTATGGGCAAGACTCGGGTGTCTTCCATACCCTAAAATAACCAGGCCGTAACTCCGTATGGGACTGGGCCCCGGCATTGGCTGGGGCCCTGTTTTATGTGGTCCGCAATCCTTGATTCATCCCCCCACTTCGTCCCGTCTCTTGCCGTCCTCCCGGTGGACTCCATGGAGGCGTCCGGAAGATCACGCCGGAAAATTCTGCCCGCGCCCTCTTGCCGCCGGCCAATCCGCAGCGCCATCAATTTCACCCAAATGTGTATCCAATTTCCATATAACAAGTTACCCACAGCAACGACCACCATTTTTCGTTCTGGCAATCCTCTTGCATATTCCACTTTCGAACAGGAATTATTCCACAAGGAGAATGCGATGGCGGCAGTTTGGGTCGAAGGTCTTATCCAGCGGGAAAGTGCGCCGGTCCTCGAGGCGGCGATGGGTTTCGCCTTTCAGCGCCACCTGAACATTGTCAATAACATCGCCAACGTCGAGACGCCGAACTACAAGCGGAAGGTGCTTCCGGAAAAGGCGTTCCAGAAGGCCATGCAGGACGCTTTGAACGAGCGCCGCGAACACCACTGGAACGAGTTCAAACCAAGGAACAAGCCGGGCGTCCGCTTCTACCAGAACCACCTCGTCATGGCCTCGAACCGCGAAGGCCTCGAATGGGGACCGGAACGTCACGACGAAAACAACGTCGTTATTGAAAAGGAAATGGCCGACCTCGCGAAGAACTCGGCCTATATGGAAGCGCTCCAGCAGTTGTTCAAGAACAAGACAAACGGCCTTAAAAACGCGCTCCGGGACAGGGTCGCGTAAGCCTGAACGCACCAGAACACTATGGACGAATTGCCAAACGGGAAAGGAACCCACCATGATGACTCACTGTGATGAAGACATTGCCAAGAACGTCAGCCGCTCCCTGTTGAACCATGCGCGGGAAATCTACCGCTACGCCAAGACCTACTGCCAGGACAGCGCCAAGGATTTCCTCGACGAAAACGGCCGGAACAAGGCGGTCCGCCATGTCGACCGGATGTTGAAGGAAATGTACGCCCTGATGCTCATGGCCCGCTATCGTGGCGTCAGCCGCTTCTGCAACAAAGAACAGATCGAAGCCTATGTCGACGCCGCCCAGGCCATTGTCAGCCCGACCGACAAGCTGTTCCCGGGCTATGTCCTCGGGAACTAGGACACGACAATCAGGCTCCGCTCTCCTCATTATAATGTAAAGCATATTGTAACGAAGCAGTTGAACAAGCACCACGCGTCGGGGGACGCGAAAACTCGGGGGATAGAAAAAATGAGCATGCTGGTCGGCGGTATCTTCACCATGTTCGACATTGGCGCTTCCGGCCTTCGGGCCGAACGGGCGCGGATGAACGTCCACGCCAACAACCTCGCCAACGTCAACACCACCCGTGGCGAAAACGGCGAACCGTACCGTCGGCGCCAGGTTTACTTCAAGGAAGGCGCCCCGGACATCACCGGTTCCAAGGATTGGGGCGTCCGCGTCGACTCGGTGGAAAAGGATTATGACACCGAGTTCATGTTGAAGTACGATCCGGGCCACCCCGACAGCTTCAGGGAGGGGGAACTGGCCGGCTACGTCGCCTACCCGAATGTCCAGGTGCCGGTGGAAATGGTCGACATGATGATGGCCGCCCGCGCCTTCGAAGCGAATCTGGCCAGTATGGACACGGCGAAGCAGCTCCACGCCGGCGCCCTCCGGATTATCGCCTGAACGGCACAAGGGAAGCGACTTCGGGACCGGTTTTCGGTTGATGGTCCAGGCCGGAATCGGTAAAATGACGGTGGCGCACGGTTTTTCGGAACTGGTTCTTAAGATAATCCTCGGCGCAACCGATAATTTGAGTGTATACTAGGTTCTGTCTGAATTATTTTTAAGAATCCGCGAGGGATTCAACTTTTACC
>JAJBTL010000152.1 GCA_020860865.1 Planctomycetota bacterium
ACCGTCAAGCCGCGTTCGATCCCCAGTTCCGCCATCACCGTCATCGGTTGCGGGACGTTGAGGAAGAGAGCCCATGATTCGGGCTCGTTTTCATCAGCCGGCGCCACACAGTAGGCGGCGCGGGATGCGGAGGACAACCATAATATCGGTTTACTCTCGCCAAGGCCCTCGACTTCATCGCCGATAATGACCGCCAATTCCTGCTGGACCTTGTTCCAGCGGGTTTGCACCAAACCGTCTCCGCCCCTGGTCCAAATGGGCCAGTCGCCAACGTTCCGGAACAGCGCGTCCAACTCGCGCGCTTCTGCATAGAATTCGACCGAGCGCGGCGTCAAGGCGGACGGGTCTTCACGATAGTCAGTGCGGCTGGTAAATACTAGAAAGGCTATAAGCAGGATAAACAGGGCCGCCACCAGCATGGCCCACCTTCGCCATCCGGAGAGAAACACTGTCCGGTACAGCCACGATCCGATTCGTTGGCCAAACCCTCTGGTACCGCCGGGTTGTACTGTCATATGACTTCCTCCCTGGTGTTTGTATCCAGACTAAAGGCGTTCCGTAAGCCAGCCCGCGCCACAGGCACCGGCACCCTGCAGTATACTGTCGTACCCGGTCGACGACCGGGTACGGAGTAGTAATATTTCCGGGCTCCCCGGGGTCAGCGAATAGTACGCATGGACCAGAGCACTCGGGGATTGCCCGTTGGCATGAACAGGGGAATGACCGTAATTATTCCTCGACGCGAATCATGGTCGGTTTATCCTGCATGAATTCCATCGTTCCGATAGTAACGAGCGCCTTCTGGACATCGCCCTCCCGTGCCACATGGGTTAGGAGGCAGACGGACGCGTGGCCATCGGTGGCGTCATCCTCAAACTGGTGGACTGCGGCGATGGATACGTTGTTGTTGCCGAGTGCGGTGGTAATTTTCCCGACAACGCCCGGTTTGTCCTCGACCTGACAACGGAGATAATACCGCACGCGGTATTCATCCATCGGCGCCAAGGTGTAGGCATTGGCCGTGGGCGGAAACCAGGCCGGGCCGGGTCCGCCAAACGCCACCGCCCGCGCCACGGCGGCGATATCCGACACCACCGCCGATGCGGTCGGGTACCGCCCTGCCCCGCGACCGTAAAACATGCTTTCCATAACCGCGTCGCCTTCGGTCTTGACGCCGTTCATGCTGCCGGCCACGGCGGCCAACGGGTCGGAATCCTTCAGGAGGGACGGATGGACCGACAGGAAAAGCCTATCGGTCGCCTTCACTTCGCCCGTGCCGCCGTTCTCGGCCATGACCGGTTCCGGATCGGTCCGAATGGCACCGAGGAGCTTAAGCGTATACCCGAGGCTTTTGGCGATTTTTATATCAACGTCGGAGACATTCCGGATGCCCTCGATATGCAGGGAGGAAAAGTCAATCCACGTTTCAAACGACAACGCCGCCAGCAAGGCCAGTTTATGCCCGGTGTCCTTGCCGTCGATGTCGGAAGACGGATCGGCTTCGGCAAACCCGAGGCGCTGCGCTTCGGCCAAGCAGTCCGCAAACGGCATGCCCTTGGCGGTCATTTCGGTCAGGATGTAATTGCAGGTTCCGTTCAGAATGCCCAGGAGCGATTGCATCCGGTTGACTATGAGCCCTACCCGCAGGGCGATGAGGAGCGGGATGCCGCCGGCGACAGCCGCTTCAAACGCGATGATGAGGTTCTTCTCCCTGGCCTTTTTGAAGATGTCGGCGCCACGTTCGGCCAGGAGCGCCTTGTTCGCCGTCACTACGTGTTTGCCGGCGTCGAGGGCGGCCATGACGCAATCGTAGGCGATACCGGTGCCGCCCATCAGCTCGACAACGACATTGACGTCCGGCTTGTCCATCAACTTGTGGAAATCGGCGACAACCCGTTCCGCCGGCATGCCCATGGCGATGGCCCGGGGCATGTCCTTGTCGGCGGCCCAGGCCAGTTCGAGATTGACGCCGGCGCGGCGGGTCAACAAGTCCTTCCGGTTCAACAGAAGATCGGCGACGCCGCCGCCGACGACGCCGGCACCGGCGAGTCCGATTCCGCAACGCAATTCATTGTTCATGGTTTCCTCACTGTACTCAAGATGTCCAGAATGAAGCAAAGCTTCTGACAGAAGGTGGTTCCCGAAGGAACATCGCTAAAATGTGGCAATGACGAGAAGTCGTTCTATAACCTCGTCTCGCCGCCGTATACTTCGTCAAAAATGGCCTCGCGGCGTATTTTTCGTCCAAATTACCGGGCAAAAAGTAAGCCTGCCGGCCATTTTTCCTCATCTACGACGCCGATCCGAAGTTATAGAAAACTTCGAGAAAAACGTCAATCGCACTGAGCGCCATGGAATCATCCGTTCCAATCGGACTGGATCGACCACTTCGCGTTGGCCACGAGACCGTGGTACGGGAAAATGACTGTCCAGCCAGGGATGAAGCGGTACCAGGCGGTTCATAAGGAGACGGACATACACGCCATTCGACCGCTGTGACAGCCCGGAACATTCGGATGCTGACGGTATCACGGCGATGGCGGATAAAATGAGGGCGTGACGACGCATTTCCCTCGAGTGAATCATATACTGGCCATTGATTCCACACAATTGTTTTACCGGGTTTTCCGCTAAAAAATTCGAATCGGCCATTGCCCGTATCAAATGAACGAGTATACTCTTACTATCTTTACAGACT
>JAJBTL010000238.1 GCA_020860865.1 Planctomycetota bacterium
CGCGGAAAGTCCCGATCCGATCCGCATTATCCACGGCCGCCACTTCGCCGACGACACCCTCTTCAACCTCATCTCGAACGGCATCGGCCTGACCATCCGCCAGGAGATTCTCGCCGACGGCTACTACCTCTATCTCGGCAAAACCGCACCCGACTTTGTCGATCTCCTCCAAGGCTACGGCACGCCGAACGCCCGCCGCGCCGCCGAGGCGATGACGGAAATCGTCGCCCGCGGGGACGGCCACCTGGTGGGCGAGCTGTACGGCTTTATCGCCGCCCTGCCGGACGACCCCGTTCTCATAGCCGACGCCTTCCAACAGGTCCACGGCGAGGTGTTCGCCGCCGGCCAGGACGCGGTCCTTCGCATGGAGCGGTCGCAGCGGGATGCTTCGCGCCGGGCCAGGCGGGCGGCGGTGGAGGCGCGCCGCTCCTGCACCGGCCTTGTCGCCCCGGGCTGGCTGAACGACGCCGTCGCCTGGACCACCGCCACCGGGTCGTGGTCGGACCGTCGCCATGACCAGGGCTACAGCGGCCACGATCTCGCCACCGGCGGTTTCGCCATGGGCCTGGACAAGGCCATCCGGGACGCCTGGTTCCTCGGCGTCGGACTCGGGTACGACCGGGGCCGTCAGCGCTTCGATACGATTACGAGCCGCGACGACATCGAGTCATTTCGGGCCAACCTCTACGGCGGCTATACCAGCCACGGCTGGGATGTGGACGCCCATCTCGGTTACAGCCGAAACCGGCACAAGACAACCCGCACCATCCTCCTCCAGTCCGACCTCACCGCCTTCGCGGCCAGCCCGAACGCCCGGTACCATGTCGACCTCCTCAGCGCCGGCATCGCCGTCGGCCGCGATCTCGAGTGGAACGACTGGCGCATCCGGCCGTCGGCCGCACTCGACTACGCCCACCTCTGGACGTCCAGTATCCAGGAACGCGGTTCGTCCCTGGCCGAGCTCGGGGCCGACCGGAGCACGGCCCATGTCCTCGACGCCACGGTCGGGGTCAGCGCCGGCCGCGAATTCCATCTGAACAACGTCACCTTGCGGCCGGAAGTGCGGGCCGACTACACTCGCCACCTCGGGGACAACCGGGCGTCGGTGTCGACGCACTTCCTATCGGTCCCGGATATCCCGTTCATCGCCGAATCGGGCCGCTGGAGCCGGAACACCGTCCGCCTCGGCACCGCCCTGGAGGCGCGCTGGCGGAACTGCGTCACGGTCCGGGCCGAATACGATTTCCACCTAGGCGAACGGTTTACTGGGCATCAGGTGTCGGTTGGCGTGGGGATAGCGTGGTAATGCGGCGGAATGTTCCGGGACCGGATGTTGTATACGGATTCAGTAACGACGCATTGTGGAAAGGGAAATCCAATACGACCAAAGTGAATTTGATGCGCAAAAAAAAACCGCGTGGCGCGAATGAATCGCACCACGCGGCACTAATTATGGGCATACCGGCACCAGGGCCAGCCTAAAGTAATGCCGGGCAGTTCAGCCCGGCAATACCCGGCGCTCACGGCGGAATCGGGATGTTTCAGCGGTTACGCATAGGTATCCACAAACATTCCCTTGGCTTCGACCGAAGCCCGTCCAGCCGATTCGGCGGCCCGCAGCGGCAGCGCTTTCCGGTCCGACTCGTTGTCGGCCTGCTGCTTGGCGGTAAGGCCACCCGTGCTCATTTGACGCTGAGGAGCTTGCACCCTCGTCGTAAATGGCATGCCGCCCGTACTGTTGACGTTCATACGCGCCTCCTGTTCCGCGTCCGCCACGCCCTGCCCGGTTTCCCGGATAACAGGCTCCCCCGACCAACGCGTCGGAAGATGCGGACCTTTGTATTAGCGGCGGTCGCGGCCGGGAGTTAAGGAATAATTCGGAATTTTTCCAAAATTATTTTTTTGCTCCGACCGCTCTTTCCTTCCCACCATTCGGAACAGAATCCGGTTACTCCTTATGGAAATACATGGTTTTGGCAATTTCCCCGAGGTGCGGCTGAATCGCCTCCTGGTAGATGGCGAAATACTCGTCCACGGTCGGGATCTTCCCGAGTTTGGCAATGACCGCCGCCAGGATACCCGATCCGAGGTAGACCTTGGCGCCCTTCCCCATACGGTTGTCGAAATTCCGGGTACTCGTGGAGAAGACGACGGCGTCGTCCTCCACCCGGGCCTGGTTCCCCATACAGAGGGAGCAGCCGGGCACTTCGATACGCGCCCCGAGTTTTTCGAAACAGCCGATAACCCCTTCCTGGGCCAGGCGATCGTGGTCCATCCGGGTCGGCGCGACAATCCACAGCCGTTTGACCCCGAGGTGGGCGTCGGGGCCGGCAAAGACCCGGGCGGCGGCGCGGAAGTTGCCTATATTCGACATGCAGGACCCAAGGAACACCTCGTCGACCGCCTCGCCCGCCCGTTCGGACAGGACCGCGACCAGGTCCGGGCTGTTCGGACAGGCAATCACCGGCTCGGTGACGCTGTCCAGGTCGACGGTGACGGTGGCGGCGAAGTCGGCGTTGTCGTCACGGCGGAGCAGGGTCGGGTTTTCCAGCCATTTCTCCATGGCCTGTTTCCGGCCGACCAGGGCGGAACTGTCCTGGTAGCCGTCCGTAATCATCGATTCGATGAGCCGGACATTACTTTTCACAAACTCCACCGCCTGGCCCAGGTCAATCGTGATGGTGGTGGCGGCGGCG
>JAJBTL010000410.1:0-390 GCA_020860865.1 Planctomycetota bacterium
CCCCGGTACAGCGGGCACGTCGTCAACAGTTCCGTATGGGTTCCCCCTGCGACGATCCGGCCGGCCTGGACGACGACGATGCGGTCCGAATCGGTAATGGTGGAAAGCCGGTGGGCGACGACGATGAGCGTTTTCCCCGCCACCAGGCGACTGACCGCCTGCTGGATAATAGCCTCGTTTTCCGGATCGGTATAGGCCGTCGCCTCGTCAAGGATGACGATGGGCGCGTCCTTCACCATGGCCCGGGCGATGCTGATGCGTTGCCGTTCGCCGCCGGACAGATGACCGCCGGCGCCGCCGACAATGGTCTCGTAGCCCTATTCCAGTTGCATGATGAACTCGTGGCAGCCGCTCGCCGTGGCGACAGCGACGCCTTCCGCGTCGCTGGCG
>JAJBTL010000410.1:400-2690 GCA_020860865.1 Planctomycetota bacterium
CCCCCGCCTAATCTCTCCGCCCCCCCTAATCCCTGTTCCTTTCACACCGGGGCCCGCCGCCCCGCGTGGGCACCCCCACCTTCTCCCGCGGTGGGGGCCCCGGGCCGGCCCATGCGGATGTTGTTCCGCACCGTGTCGTTGAACAGGTAATTGTCCTGCGCCACAGAGGCGACCATGGCGTTCAATTGCTCCAGGGGAATGTCCCGGATGTCCCGGCAGCCGATGACGACCCGGCCGTCGTCGACGTCCCACAGGGAGGCGATGAGTTTGGCGATGGTCGACTTGCCGCCGCCGGACGGGCCGACGAGGGCGGTGACGGAACCGGGTTCAATAGTCAGGTCGACGTTGTCCAGAACGCGCCGGTCACCGTAGCCGAACGACACGCCCCGGAATTCGATGGCGTGGCCGTCAATCGCCGCCCGCTCGGCCGGACGTTCCAGTTCGGGAAGGGATAGGACCGCCGCGATATCCCGGACAATGGTCCCGACCTTGGCGAGGTCGTCCGAGTACGACATGGCGGTGAGGAGCGGCGGCGCGATACCGATGGAGAGGATGACTGCCTGGACCAGGTCTTCCCGGGACAGCGACCCATCCATGAAAAAGTAGCCGCCGGCCGGCAGCACGGCGACGAGGGTGGCGGGGAAAACAGCCAGGGCGATGGAGAAATAGACCTGGGAACTCCGCATCCAGTCGATGGCGGAGGCGGCGGCTTCCCGGGCGGCGACGGCGAATTTCTCGTACGAGGCGGCGGACTGGTTGAAGGCCTTGATGACCTCGATACCGCCGATGTACTCCACCGCCGTGGCGTTGAGGCGGCGGTTTGTATCGACATAATTCCGGTACCGGGCCTCGTAGTTCCGCGTCATCATCCGGTAACAGAGGATGGTCAGGGGCAGCGTAGCGAGGGACGCCAGCGCCATCCGCCAGTCCAGCCGGAACAGGTAGGCGACGATGGCCAGCGGCACCAGGGCGTTCGCCGTCATTTCCGGCAGGACGTGGGACAGGGTCGGTTCGATACTGTCGACCTTTTCGACAATGGTGTTTTTGAACACGCCGGACGGCGTGTCGAGGACGCGGCCCATCGGTATCCGGGCCAGCTTCCGGACGAGGCGGGGGCGGACAGTCGCGATGACGGCAAAGGTCGCCCGGTGGGACAGCACGGTGGATAGGCCGTGGAGCCCGACCCGAAGCAGCCAGAACAGCGCCGTCACCGCCAGCCAGCGCCAGTAAAACGCCATGTCCCGCTCTCCCGCCATAAGGCCGACGACAATGCGGGAGACGGCGAAATACGGGACGAGAGCGCATATGACACCGGCGACGGCGGCCAGGACGGCGGCGATATAACCGCGCCGGTGCGGCCTGGCCCACTCCTGGAGCCAGTCCATGGTGGTTGCATTGTCAACACACGCTGACATGCGGCACTCCTTTCGGTAATTCCATGCCGAGTGGGGGAAATGGACCGCCGGGCGGTAGGCTGATAGCCGTAAATTCGCTTGTGGCACAGCGGATTTCGTCACCCTCGGCCGCCCCGGACCGGCCGCCCGGCCTCACCTCGTTCGGCGCATGGAAGGAAGACGGGAAGAGCGCGTGGTTGATCTCCCCGGCGCTGCGGTTGCCTTGTGCCGTTGTGCGTGTGTGGTGTCCGTGATGCCGAGGAGGCGGTGCCAGCCGGCGGTGTAGAAGGTTCGGAGCTGGGCGGCGTATTTTCCCGCCTTTTTCCGGTTCATGTCGTGGTCGACGACCTGGACAAGCCCGGTAATAACGGCGCTCGCCAGCATATGGACCAGTTCGTCGTCAACCGTGAAGCGGTAGCCAAGCCGTTTCAGGTTCCGGAGAAACCGCCGGGTGGAACGCGTTTCCTCGTCGATGATGGTTTCGAGGTAGTGTTCGTAGGCCGTGCCGGCGGATTTGAAGAAGATCAGTTTGAACACGTCGACGTCTCGGTAAATGATGTCGAGCATTTCCTGGACGCCGTCGTCGGTGGCGGCGGCCATGGCGAGGGGCTGCTCCGCCGGCGGCAAAGCCTCGAAATTGGCGAAGGAGGTGGCGAAATGGCGCCGGAGTTCCAGGGCGGGCTCCCTGACAATATCCTCGAACAGCGCCTCCTTCCCGGCATAGTAGCCGTAAAAGGCGCCGAGGGTGAAGCCGGATTTTTTACCGATGGCGCGGAGTGAGGCGTCCTTGTAGCCTTTTTGGAGAAACTCCTCCCGCCCGATTTTCAGTAATTTGTCACGCGTCGACAATGTATCCACACGATCCCTTATAACAGTGTTATATAACAGTGTTATAT
>JAJBTL010000067.1 GCA_020860865.1 Planctomycetota bacterium
CGACAGGATAATGCCGCTGATAAGGTCGCCGACCCCGACCGGATGGCGTTCGAACTCGATCATCGGCCGGCTGATGTGGAGCGCTTCGTCCCCGGTGACCAGGAGCATTTCGTAGGAATTGACGTCCCGGGCGGCGTAACTGAGGTGTTTCACGACGATGAGCCGGGGCCCTTTCCGGATGACCTGACGGGCGGCGTCGACGCAATCCTCGACGGAATCGAGTTCCCGGTCGACCAGCTTGCCAAGTTCCAGAACGTTCGGGGACATCATGTCCGCCGCCTTGACGGAATGGTCGCGGTGGAATTCGGCCACACCCGGCGCCACCTTGCAGCCCTTGGCCGGATGGCCCATGACCGGATCGCAGAAGAGCAGGGCTTCTGGATTTGCTTCCTTCACTTTCCGGACAATGTCCAGGACGGCGTCGCCTTGCGGAGCGGACCCGATATAGCCGGAGAGGACGGCGTCGGCCCGGCCGAGAACGCCGATGTTATGGATGCCGTCGACGATGGACACGAGGTGTTCGGGCGGGAAGACAATGCCCTTCCAGCCCTCGGCGTACTGGGTGTGGTTCGAAAATTGCACCGCGTTCAGGGGCCAAACTTCGATACCGAGACGGCGCATCGGGAAGACGGCGGCGGAATTGCCGGCGTGGCCGTAGACCACGTGGGACTGTATGGAAAGAACGTTTTTCATCGCGTGTCCTTTTGGTTAATAGATATTCCGGAATCCTCGAATGGTACGCCTGCGTCGGCGGCTGTCAAGTCGATGGCGGTTCATTCGCCGTGAGGAAGAGGGGAGAACTATGCTACTTTTCGCAGTGGTTGAGTGTCCATGGTGACAGAGCGGTATGGAGCTAGGCACGCCGCCGTCTCAATGAAAAACCGGCCGGACTGTCTCCGGCCGGCGCTTTATTATGACGAGAACTGGTCCAAGACCGGCGCGCTGTTACGCCTCGGGCTGGGCCAAGCCGATGTCTTCCAGCACGCCCTGGACGCTGAGGACGAGACCGACGCGGCCGTCGCCGAGGATGGAGCCGCCCTGAAGGCAGCGGATGTTTTCGAACTCCTTGCCGAGGTCCTTGACAACGACGGACTGCTGGCCGATGAGTTCGTCCACGAGGAAGGCGGCGGACTTGCCGGCCTTACCCTGAACGAGGACGGCGGTGGCGTCGGTGATGGCTTCCGTCACTTCCGGGCCGTAGATGCCGAGAATCTGGTTCAGGCGGACGATGGGGTGGAGTTCGCCGCGAACGTTCAATACCTCCTGCGAACCCTTGATAATGTGGACCTGATCCGGCCCCGGCTTCACCGACTCCCTGACATCCGACAGCGGGATAATGTAGAACTGGTTGCCGATACGCGCCACCAGGCCGTCGATGACGGTGAGGGTGACGGTCATCGGCAGGAGGATGGTGAAGACGGAACCCTTGCCTTTTTGCGAATCGACATTGATGTTGCCGTTCATCTTGGTGATGTTCGACAGCACTACGTCCATGCCGACGCCACGGCCGGAGACATCCGTCACCACCTTGGCGGTGGACAGGCCGGCGGTGAAGATGAGGCGGTAGGCTTCCTTGTCCGGCATGGCGCGGGCCGCCTCTTCCGTCAGGAGGCCGCGACTGACCGCCTTGTCCTTGATGGTGTCGACATCGAGGCCCTTGCCGTCGTCGGTGATGGAGAGGGTGAACTGTTCTTCCGTCGCCGATGCTTTAATGTAAACGTGCCCGGTCTCCTCCTTGCCGGCGGCGATCCGTTCCTCCGGCGGTTCGACGCCGTGGTCGACCGAGTTCCGGACCATGTGGACGAGCGGGCTTTCGAGGCCTTCAAGGAGCGACTTGTCAATCTGGACATCCTCGCCCTCGATTTCAAAGTCGATTTTCTTGCCAAGGGCGGCGGAGGTGTCCCGGATGATGCGGTGCAGCTTTTGCAAGACGGACTTCAGCGGCACCCGGCGCACTTCCATCAGGCTCTTCTGGAGGTTCGACGACAGTTCGCCGAAGGACAGATTGGCGTTTTTGAATTCCTGGGCGACCTGCCGCACTTCCGGATATTGTTCCAGCTTTTTCTGGATATAGGCGAAGACTTCGCCGGTGATTATCAGTTCACCGACAAAACTCATGAAGTGGTCGACCTTCTCTTCGGCGACGCGGAGGGTCTTGCCGGAATGTTCGCCGCTGGCGCCGCCCTTGCCGGACGGCTCTTTCGCCGGCGACGTGATCTGCGAATCGGCCGGACCGGGCGCGGCCATGACGACGCTGTCCGCCGGCGACGGCGCCGCCGGTTCGGGTTCCGGTTCCACCGCGACCTTTTCCGTCTCGGCGACGAGCTTCCCGATGCGGTCCGTCACCATGGCTTCGATATTCGGGTCGAAACCGACGTCGGAAGCGAGGATGCAGTCGATGTCGGAGACGATGGCGGCGGCTTCGGCGCCGAGTTCCGGCTTACCGGCCGCTTCCGCCGCTTCCCCGAAATTCTGAAGGCCGATGACGAAGGCGTTCTTGAGCTTGTCGTCGGCGAGACGGGTCGGGTCGGCCGCCACCTGGTTGACCGTCTTGACAATTTCCGTAACGTCCGCGTCGCCGAGTTTATAGACGTATTGGACGGCGGCGCCGCGATCGAGATGCGACATGACGGTGGTGAGCCGGTCCTGGATTAGGCTCTGCATTAGGTCGTCGAAGCCGATGCCGGA
>JAJBTL010000176.1 GCA_020860865.1 Planctomycetota bacterium
GGCCAAGACCTTGGCGACCTCGTGCTCCCTGAGGGACGGAGACGGCATGCGGCAGAGATCCTGCAGATTTTCCAACAGGGAATTCTTTTTGTTCGGCATGAGCGGATTCTTTCTCGTTGGCAGTTGTCCAGACGGTGCAACCAGTACCGGATTTTACCCATTATGGCGCACGCCCGCAAGACCCGAAGCAGCCACTTGCGGCCGGCGGCTGGAAAAATTTCCGGTTCCCGGCAAATCACGTCTCCACTAACCGCGGTTTTTGGTGTATCATATAGTGGGGTTGGACCTGTGCCGGGGGTATTGAAACCGAACGGTCGTTTGGCATCGCGTTAACTCCGCGATCCAGCGGGCGCCATTCCACCAGGCATGGCGGCGGTACAACCGGTCATCCGGATTCAATCCACACTGAAATCGTCCGGAATGGTTTATGGGATGAGGAATGGCCGCCATTCGCTCAGAACGTACGCATGGTGAGGGATGCATGAAGAAAAAAGTCGATTTGCTTGGCATTATCAAGGCCACCCTGGGCACATTCGAACACCGGCAGTCGTTCACGCCCGGGATGTTCGTGCCTCTTGAACCGCTCCTCCTGGATCTCGGCTACAGCGCCGCCGCCATCTATATCGCCGACGACTATCCGGACCGGATGCACCGGGTGTTCGGCTATGGCGAGGACTCGCCGTTCCCCGGCCTCGTCGTCATGAACAAGCGGAAATCGCTGCACAAGGAACTGGAACAACAGGTCCGGGACGTCCCCGGCGTCATGACAGCGCAATTGTTCAGCCACGACCGGGAACTCGGAGCGGTGGCGGTGGTGCACCGGACGCCCGGGAGTCCGGCCAGCCGCGAGGCGTTTTCCGTCCTGGTCGAGAGCCTGTCCGTGATGGCCTATATCGAGCGCATCCGGAAAAACGACCGCCGGGAGCGGGAAGAACGGGAAGTGTTTTTCGCCCAGTCCCTGACAAGCCGCCTTCTGGTCCGGAATGTCCCGAAGGTGAAACACCTCCGCCTCGGCTGCGAATACGAACGGTCACTGGAAGCGGGCGGGGATTTCTTCGACTTTGTGCCAGGGAAGGACGGGACGCTTCTCGGGTTTTTCGGCTGTTGCTCCGGGACCGGGCTCCGGACCGTTCTCGAAGTGACCAGCATCATGCGGCTTATTTTCAAATCAATCGCGGTCTCGGACAACCTGGCGCACATCCTCCGGGACGTCAACCGCTACCTGGTCCGGGACAAGCGCCGGGCCTACCAGGCCAGCCTCGTCGCCTTCCACGTCGACGTGAAGCGCCGCCGCCTCCGCCTCGCCAAGGCCGGGCGCCTTGGCATGCTCATGTGCGGTCCCGGGGTGGAAGTGGTCAACCTGACAGCGCCCGGGTCGACCTTCCTTGGCATGATTGACAAGCCGGAAATACACGAGGACGAATACCGGTTCGAACCGGGCCAGGCCCTGTTCGCGGTGACCGAGGGGTTTTATACATCGCGGAACTGCCAGAAGTTCCAGCCCGACATGAACTGGTTCCTCCAGGCGGTGGAAGCGACGTTGGCGAAGAAGCGGAAAATTCCCCTCGTCAACGCCATTTTCAACGATCTGACGCCCTGCGCCGGACCGGACGACCAGCCGGCGCCGTCCATGCTGGCGCTGTCCGTGGAGTTTTTGCGGTAGGTTAATCTTAAGGGACGCTCCGCCACGGAGCCGGACTCTTCCCGACGCCATCCGGCCATATACGAAACGACGGCATACGCCAGGCGCATGCCGTCGTTGTATTTTTTATGGAACCGCCGTGCGGGTCGCCGACGGAACGATGACGTTCAACGCCTGGACACTAACGCGTCGCCTTAGTCGCCCGGCTTGTGGTAGATCCATTCGAGGCGGCAGTCTGAACATTTGATCGAGTTCAGGACGTTGTAGTAACTGGTGTAGCCGCTCGACGTGTCGGTCTTGGCCAGCGTCATGGCGTCGTGTATATGGGCGTGATCGTAGCAGACGCCACGCCCGCAGGCGGCGCACGTTCCCCGCGCTTCATTGTCGCAGAACCAACATTTCATAGCCGTTCCCCTTTGGATTTCGACAGGTTTTCTTCCCTCTGTTTCGTCGACGCCGGAGCGGATTTCCTCCAGTGATTTATGAACGTAACAATGGAAAGAGCCTCCGAATTCCAGGCTGGCCCCACCCCGCACCCTCAGTCCCGTTTCCCGTATCGCATATCTATGATTACGCAAGGAGACAACGCACCGGACATATCATCCGGCATTACGGAACGCGACCGGCCACGCATCGTGGCCGGCTGCGGCTCCATAGGGATATTTGGGCCGAACTACGCCTTGGCGGTCCGTTCACCACGGGCCTTCGACGAGGCGGTGCGCGGTTTCCGCTTCTTGGCGGCGGTGCCGGCGGGGGCCTTGGCCTTATTCGCCGACTTCTTCTTGGCCGAGGCTTTCCGGGCCGAGACCTTTTTGTCCTTGTCCGAAGCGCTGGCCGCTTTCTTGGCCCACTCGGACGAGGCCACGCCCTGGCCCTTCAGGATGGTCGCCACGGTCGCGGACGGACGGGCGCCGACCGACAGCCAGTAGCGGGCGCGCTCGATATCGATGCGGACCGGCTCCTTGTCGGATTTCGGATCGTAGAAGCCGAGCTCTTCGACCGGACGTCCATCGCGACGGGTGCGGCTGTTGTAACCGCCAATGTG
>JAJBTL010000077.1:0-1918 GCA_020860865.1 Planctomycetota bacterium
GTTTTACTCGATAAAGTGCGGTAGTCAAATCAGTAAATATTCCTTGAAAGGTACCAATGTACCTTTTAAACAAGGAATTTACCGAAATAATCAAGGAATTTTCAGCCTAAGGGACCAATTTAACGTGAAAGGATGGCACGTTTCGAGGA
This sequence comes from Planctomycetota bacterium, assembly GCA_020860865.1. GTDB lineage: Bacteria > Planctomycetota > SZUA-567 > SZUA-567 > SZUA-567 > JAJBSZ01. Next base: position 150 of record JAJBTL010000077.1, read on the forward strand.
ATATTTTTTCTCAAACTTTTCTAATTTTATCTCATTACAGAGGCCGTACGGCGAACCATTATGATGTATACGAAACATCAAACCGGTATATGTGGGACCGGCTGCGCTCACTGAGTCACAGAAGGGCAGGGCGGCACTGTCAGCGTCGGGCATTTCTTCAATACGACATTCGCCGTTGCGGTGTCGGCCGGATCTTCCGAAAAGCCGAGGCCACTTTTTCCACAGTACGCCCGGCAATGACTCCATCCAAATCATGAGAACCAACGTCCGAAAATAACCACTCGGTCCCGAAATAATTCCGCCACGCTATTTTCCCGCCTATTCCGTTTGACCACCACGTCTTTCACCAAACCAACTGTGAAGAACGCCGTAAAATTTTTCGTACTTTCGGATCTTTTCGGTTGCGTACTGGCAATTTTATGATATAATCCTGTTATAACAGGATGACAACATAATCCGCGCGCTCTTCCCGTGCCACCGCCTGACTCTCGACCTCGTCGCGCGCACCTCTCCCGGACAGATCTTCGCCACCACCCACAGGCACCCGTTTCACGGGATGCCCCGACCACATACTTTGGAGGATACCCGAATGTCAATGCGCCGAATCGCCACGTGTGTACTTGGATTATCCCTCAGCCTGGCCTCTCTCGCCCACGCCGCCGCCGGCGAACGGAACGTCGCCGGCAAGGGATACAAAATCGGTTTCGCCGCCTACATGATGGGACAGGAGTGGTACCAGAACATCGCCGCCGGCGCCCAGGCGCGGGCCGACGAGCTTGGCGTTGAACTCCGTGTCGCCGACTGCAACAACGATTCGAACACCCAGGTCTCCGCTATCGAGAACTTTCTTATCCAGCAGGTGGACGCCGTTATCGTTTCGCCCGTCGACGTCAACACCCTCGGGACCGTCGTCGCCGAAGCCACCGCCGACGGTGTCAAGGTCGTCGCCGAGTCGAACATGATTCCGGGCGCCGTCACCAGGGTCGGACAGTCGGACAAGGACTCGGGCAAGAAGGCCGGGGCCTGGTATGCCGGGTACGCCAAAGAAAATAACATAACTCCCAGGATTCTCATTCTCGGTTACAAGGCCCTGGACAATTGCCGCGCCCGGGTGGAAGGCTTCAAGGAAGCGCTGGACGAGGCCGGCATCGACTATGAGGTAAAAATAGAAGTCGACGGCGGCTTCCGCGAAGCGTCCCTCAAGGCCGCCACCGGCGCCCTCACCGCCCACCCGGACATCAACTGCATCTTCGGCATCAACGACGATTCCACCCTCGGCGCCGTCGCCGCCGTCCGTTCCGCCAACCTCGATGAAAGCGGCATTGTCGCCATCATCTATGGCCTGGAGGGTGCGGCCGGACGCGCCGCCTTGCAGGAGGGAGGCATCTACGCGGCCGGATTGTCGATGTTCCCGGAATTCGTCGGCGCCGCCTGTGTCGATGCCGCCGTCGCCGCCCTGGAAGGCGAGGACCTGCCGGAAAACTACGCCTCCCCCACCGTCGTCATTCCCGCCGCCGACTTCTCCGCGTTCTTTATAGAAGAAGACGGCGCGTACCTCGTCAATTTCGCGGCGGTTCGCGGCCTCGAATAAAGAAAACGCCGGTCCACGGCGGAAACTAAATTTCAGGTAAACCGTTCCCGCTCTCCCAGTCTCGTCGTCACTGTCGAGGTCGCGTGGACTGTTGTCTCTTCCCACCCGGTGGCGATGTTCATAAAAGAAAAAAAAGATGTTTGGCATAGTAGGAGTACCGTCATGAATGAGGACGGAT
>JAJBTL010000077.1:1928-2670 GCA_020860865.1 Planctomycetota bacterium
GGACGGCTCGAGTCTTCGGCGATTTCTTCACCACGAACAGGTCGCGCTTTTCCTCTGCTTTATCGGGCGGTGCATTGTCGCGTCGTTTCTGTCGCCCTATTTCTTCACCCTGAAGAATATCATGAACGTTCTCCGTTCCGCCTCGCTTATCGCCATCACCGGCATGGGCATGGTGCTGATTATTCTTCTCGGCGACATCGACCTCAGCGTCGGATCGACCCAGGGGCTGGTCGGCGTCCTCTGCGCACTCGTCATCACCGTTACCGGCAACCTCTACCTGACGATTGTTTTTGTCGTTCTTGGCGGCGCCGTCATCGGCCTTGTCAACAGCCTCCTCGTGACGAAGGCGCGGATAACGCCCCTCATCGCCACCCTCGGCACCATGGCCGTCCTTCGGGGCGCCGCCTATGTCACAACGAACGGCGCCAGCGTGTCTGTCAAAAACGCTGGGTTTACCTGGCTCGGCACCGGTTATGTCGGACCGATTCCGGTGCCGCTTCTCATCGCCGCCGTGTTCGGCCTTGTTCTCTGGTTCATCCTGGCAAAGACCGCTTACGGTCGCTATCTCTACGCGACCGGTGGCTGCGCCGAGGCGGCGAAACTGTCCGGCATCGATGTCAACCGCATCAAGCGGATCGCCTACATCATCTCCGGCATTCTCACCGCCGTCACCGCCATGCTCCTCGCCGCCCGGATGTCGACGGGCCAGCCGAACGCCGGCATCGGCTTTGAATTTCAGGTC
>JAJBTL010000413.1 GCA_020860865.1 Planctomycetota bacterium
ATGCGGAAGATCCCGAAGGCGGAAATCGACGCCCGGGTGAAGAGCGCGGCGGAGAAGCTCGAGGTGACGGATCTTCTCGACCGCCGGCCGAAGGAGATGTCCGGCGGCTAACGGCAGCGTATCGCCCTCGGCCGGGCCATGGTCCGCCAGCTAGAGGTGTTCCTCTTCGACGAGCCGCTGTCGAACCTCGACGCGAAGCTCCGCGTCTCCATGCGGGTGAAAATCAGCCAGCTCCATAACGAACTCGGTTCGACCATGGTTTACGTCACCCACGACCAGACCGAAGCCATGACCATGGGCGACCGGATTTGCGTGATGAAGGACGGCCGCATCATGCAGTGCGACACGCCCCTCAACCTCTACAACCGCCCGGCCAACCGCTTCGTCGCCGGCTTTATCGGTTCGCCGGCCATGAACTTCCTTACCGTCAAGGTCATTGAAGATAACGGCGAGCCGGCGCTTGTTTTCAACAACCACGTCATGCGCGTGCCGGTCGAGCGATCGGTCCTGGTCCGGCCGTATATCGGCAAAAACGTCATCCTCGGCATCCGTCCGGAAAACATCCACCTCGCTAAAAAGCGCGACGCGATATCGGTCAGCGGCCGGATTTTGGTGAAGGAGGAGATGGGCCACGAGATGATTGTCTACTTCGACGAAAACGACACCGGCCAGATGATTGCCCGCCTCACCTCCGAACGCGGCCACACCATTTCCGTCAGGGAAAAAGAGGAATTCGTCTTCGATATGGAACAGTGTCACCTGTTCGACGCGGAGACGGAAGAGTCCATCCTCGGCTAACCTGTAGGGCGTATCGAAAAAAGAACTCCGCCTCTCGGCGAAAATTCCATCTTCCACTGAAAGGGCTTTGTATGAAAAGAATGCTTATTGCCATGGCGTTGGCTGTCACGATGTTCCTGGGCGGCAGCGCCCTTGCGGTCGACCTGACTATGATTTTGTCCATGCAGACCACCGAACCGGCGGTGACCGCCTTCGAAGAAATCGCCGACGAATATATGTCGGAAAACCGAGATGTCGATATAGAAATCATCGCGCTCGGCTCCGAGACGGAAGCGGTTCTGAAAACGAGGATGGCGGCCAATGATCTCAGTGACATGTGGTCGACGCATGGCTGGTCCTACATGCGCTACCGGGAATATCTCGAACCAATGCAAAACCAGCCATGGGCGAAGGACGTGAGCCCGCTCATCAAGCCGGCCATCGAAGGACCGGACGGCGATTTTTACGTCCTGCCGATGGATGTGGAAATTTCCGGCATTTCCTACAATGCCGAAGTGCTGGAAAAGGCCGGCGTCAACCCTGACGATATCCATTCCTGGGCCGACCTCGCGAAGGCGTTCGACAAGCTGAAGGCGGCCGGCGTCGTGCCGATGTCCATCGGCGGAAAAGATATTCATCCGCTCGGATACTATTTCCTCTGGTGCGGCCAGTCCTACATCGTCGCCGATCCCAATGCGAAGGACGATTTTGAAGGACTGCTGAAAGGCACGTTCCCGAAGGAGAAGTGGCGCGAAATAATTGAAATGCTTGTCGATTTCCGCGACCGCGGGTACTTCAACGTCAACGCCGTTACGTCATCGCATTCGGAATCAATCATGGAAATGGCCCGTGGCACCACCGGCTTTGTCATGCAGGCGTCCAACTCCACCATCGTTGAAGCCCTGACGTACAATCCGAACGGCAAGTACGGCTTTATTCCGATTCCCGCCGCCAATCAGGACGCCGAAATGTCCCTGATGACCGGCGAACGCGCCGCCATCGGCGTCTGGAAGGACTCCCGGAACAAGGAAGAGGCCTTGAAGTTCATCGCCTACCTGGCGAAGCCGGAAAACATCTACAAGGTCGCGAGCTCTGGCGGCAATCCGGCCGGCCTGACCGTCACCACCAGCGACACCGGCGCCCTGGCTCCGTATTATGCCAAATATGCCAACACCACCACCTACCCCGTGTTTGACCGCGCCTACCTGCCGAGTGGCATGTGGGACACGTTGGGCACGGTCGGCGCCGGGATATTGTCGGGCGGCATGTCGATTGAAGAAGGCGTGACCAAGACCGAAGCGGAATTCAACCGCCTCTATCACCAGCAGTAGTTTTTCCACGCAGGACATGTGTTTTCCACCTGTCGAGTGCCGTCCCGGGACGCCCCGGGGCTGCCGGGGCGGCGCTACGCCGGTGGAAGGCCGTTCGCACATATCGAACAACTTCGAGCGTCTTAAATACTACTTGCCCTTCCCGCGTCCTCGTCGTTGCACCGCCGCTCTCGCGATTTTGCCTACACTGCCGGCAAAAGCGCTGGCACGGCGGAGCGCCTCGACGACGCGCGAAGTTTAATCATTCTTTAAAACGCTCTGGACCATCATTCCTGGAGATAGTCATGGGGAAGTGGGCAGTCTTTTTTGAAAAACATTCCGTGAATCTCCTGTATGTTCCGGCGCTGGTGTTGTTCGGGGTGTTTGTGTTCTGTCCCTTCATCCTCGGCATCGGCATCTCGTTTACGGATTGGAACGGGTTTTCCCAAAATAGAAACAATGTCGGCTTTGACAATTACCGGCATATGATCCAAGACGTCAATGTCCGGAAGGCCTTCATCAACACCATCATCTACGGCTTCGGCTGCACGCTCCTCCAGCAGTGTCTCGGGA
>JAJBTL010000455.1 GCA_020860865.1 Planctomycetota bacterium
AGCCGATTTTGACGAAGTATGGCGCGACGAGACGCATTTTAATAACATGCTCTAAGAGCTTGCTTGCTGTATTTTGCCGGCAGGCCTTTTGACTCTCGTCCTGGAAAGAAAACCATGCTAAAGGGATTCCTGCTCTTTCCCGGTCAAGGCGCGCAAGTCGTCGGGATGGCGAAAGACGCCTACGACGCCGGGGGGTACGCTGTCGCCCTCTACGAAGAAGCCAACGAAATTCTCGGTTTTGACCTTGCCGACCTGACTTTCAATTCCACGCCGGAAACACTCGCCAGGACGGAAAACTGCCAGCCAGCCCTCCTGGTCGCGAGCCTCACCATTCTCGACACCCTGCGGGAGCGCCGACCATTCAAGGTCCTCGGCGCCGCCGGCCTGTCCCTCGGCGAATACACCGCCCTCACCGCCCTCGAAGCCATCGACTTCGCCGATGCCGTCCGCCTCGTGCGCCGTCGCGGCGAACTGATGGAAGAGTCCGGTCGCGGTCAGGACACCGGCATGACGTCGATAATCGGCCTCGAAGCCGCGGTTATTGAAGAAATCTGCGCCAAAGTCACCGCCTCCGGCATTGGCCTCGTCGTCCCGGCCAACTACAACTGTCCCGGGCAGGTGGCAATATCCGGCGCCAAGGTGGCGTTGGAAAAAGCGGCGGAACTCCTGAAGGACGCCGGCGCCCGCCGGGTCATGCCCCTCAATGTCTCGGCCGCCTTCCATTCGCCCTTTATGGAACGGGCCCGAAAAGGTCTCGCCGCCGCCCTCACCGAAGTGTCAATCCGGAATCCGATGGCGAAATTCGTCAACAACGCCGATGCCCAGGTTCTCACCGACCCGGAGGCCATCCGCGACTCCCTCGCCCGTCAGGTGGTGGAACCGGTGCGGTGGGAACAGAGCTGCCGCCTCATTGTCGGCCAGGGCAACACGGTATTCTACGAGGTCGGCCCGGGCCGCACCTGCGCCGGCCTGATGAAACGCATCGCGCCGGAGGCGACGGTTGTGACGATAAACTCCCTCGCCGACATCGAAGCGCTTCCCAACTGACGCTTCGGCAAAGTTCAATCCCTTCCGCGCCCGGCTTAACCCGGGCGCGGTTTTTAAAGTAAGTAGGTCATTGCGATTTAAAACGAATTAGTAAAAAGGGGAAGGCGAAACCGAACGGACGATGCAACATGATCCCGTTCCGGACGCAGCCCCAGGACACAAGGAGAAGCATTCGCTTCTTATCCCTGCAAATGTCCATGATTATAAAACGCGCTGCTGGCGCATCATGACGCAGGGTTCACATTCTACAAAGGAGAAAACTTCATGCGCGGCAAAAACGCGGTGATTACCGGCGGTGCCCGGGGTATTGGCGAAGCCATCGCCACAGTGCTCGCCAAGATGGGCGCGAACATCCTTATCTGGGACGTTCTTGAAGACCAGGCCAAGGAAACGGCGGACAAGTTGGCGAAGGAACACGGCATCAAGGCCGCCGGCTACAGCGTCGATGTCACGAACGGCGCCTCCGTCGACGCCGCCGTGGACAGCGCCGTCAAGGAGTTCGGCGGCATCGACATCCTCATCAACAACGCCGGCATCACCCGGGACGGCCTCATCATCCGCATGAAGGAGGAAGACTGGGACAAGGTCATCGCCATCAACCTGAAGGGCGTCTGGCAGTGCACCAAGTCTGTCGGCAAGGTCATGTTGAAGGCGCGGAAGGGTTCCATTGTCAACATCGCCTCCGTCGTCGGCGTCATGGGGAATGCCGGTCAGGCCAACTACTCCGCCTCCAAGGCCGGCGTCATCGGCCTGACAAAGACCTCGGCCAAGGAGTTCGCCTCCCGTGGCGTCCGCGTCAACGCCGTCGCCCCGGGCTATATCCAGACCGCCATGACGGATAAGTTGACGGAAGAGCAGCAGCAGCGCATGCACGCCCTCATTCCCCTTGGCCAACTCGGCACACCGGAAGACGTCGCCGACGCCGTCGCCTTCCTCGCCTCCTCTGCCGCCCGCTACATCACCGGCCAGACGATCAATGTCTGCGGCGGGATGCTGATGTAAGCGCGTTCAATCAGGTAACGAAGGTATAAATACGAAAACGGCAGGCGCACGCAGCGTCTGCCGTTTTTTATGAGTATCGTGTTGGAGCCGCTGTCCGTCACTCCGCCGTCGCGGCGTCCGGCGCTTTTTCAATAACGACCTGAGCGATGGCCACATCCCGCGCATGGCTCAGGCTCAGGTGGATGACGCCGGCGCCGAGCTGCCGCGCCGTGTCCGCCGTGCTGCCGTGGAGGCGAATTTCCGGCCTGCCTTCGCCCGGGCGGATTACTTCAATTCCCAAAAACGTCACCCCGCCGGTCCAGCCGGTACCGAGCGCTTTCATAACCGCTTCCTTGGCCGCGAAGCGGGCGGCGAGGCTTTCGTCCGGATTCGGCTTTGCCAAACAATAGTCCAGTTCCTCCGCCCGAAATACGACGCCGCCCAGCCGTTCGCCATGCCGTTCACGAAGCTGGGCTATGCGGCCGATATCGGCCATATCGACGCCGATGCCAAGAATGTCAGCCATTATGTATCTCCGTTGGACTACCAAATATTCTAGAGCATTTGAAGAAATACTGTGATAATCCGAGTTAGGCGCTGGAAGGAGCGTAGAGGTGTTTTT